>JANOCN010000777.1:0-10191 GCA_031412185.1 Betaproteobacteria bacterium
GCTTGCTCGCCCAGCCAACGAATCCGCGCCGATGCCCAAGACGGTTTCTACCTGACTGCGCCAAGCGCCATACCAGCCATAACCAGTCCGCCAGCAAGCAGCAGGCTTGTGGACAGAGGCTCGCCCAGTAGCCAGGCCGCGCCGAGCGCTGTAATCAGAGGCACCGGGGCTGCGGAAAGTGACGCCCTTGACGCTCCCAGCCGGGAGACGGCAGCAAGGTAGGTGACCAAGCCCAGCAAGCCGGCGACTACGCCTTGACCGAGCGCCTGTGTGGCAATATCCGTCCATGGCGCGCTCAGGAGCTTGGGGGCAATGCCGATTGCAAGCAATGGCAGCAGCAGCAAGGTAGACCATACGTTTACCAACGCGGTGCCCTGCCACGCCGTCAAACCGCAGCGCCGGAAAGCCAGCGTGTAGGCGGCCCATAGGGCACCAGCGGCAACAAAAGCAGATCACCCAGCCAGGCCGAACCACTGGCCCCATCGGCACCGTCACTGGCTCCAAAAGTGATGATGCCCGCGACGATAAGGCCTAGCCCTGCCATGCGCGGAAGACCGAAACGTTCGCGCTCCAGTTGCCAGGCACCAAGCGCCGTGAATAGCGGCACAAACAAACCAAATGGCAGACCGCCACCCAACATCACGGCGAGTCGCCAAACCGATAGAGCACGCGGGAACAATCCAATCCGTGACCACAATAGCAGCAGCACCATAGCGGGGATCGCGTAGCGCAGGGTGGCCAGCTCTAGTGGGCCGAGCGTGGTAGTTACGCCGTGGCGCGAGGTGATTTGCCATGCGCTGCCAATCAGCGCAGCGGCCATTGCGGCCAGCAGGCCAAACCAGGTGTCACGGGTTATGCGCCAGAGTGTGGCGCGCGCAACAACACTGCGCTATCAGATTCTTGCGCTAGTGCGATCGTCAGGCGGTCGAATGAGATGGTCCCCGCCTGGCATCCAGACTAGTGGCAGGGCTACGCCGACAAGGCCTGCATTGCCTGGGCCGGGGTAACCCCAGTTCAGCACGGAAAATTTTTTCCATGTGGCTCTGGCTGCTGTACCCGAGCGCTGCGGCAAGGCCCGCCAGGTCGCGGCAGCGCGCCAGGAAGTGCCAATACCGGCGCAGGTGCCAGACGGCGCGCGCTGGCAGCACCCATACCGCGGGCTGCGGCGCTGGGCGAGTCGTGTAAGTGTTATCACTCACCACGGTACTCTCGGGCGAACCACACGCGGACGGGTTCATCTGGTACTGCAGACCTGCGGGAAGACGCAGCACGGTTACGCTGTCCAGCATCACCGGCACTTCCTGCGCAAGACGAAATTCTGTGAAACCACTGACAGGCAGCATCAGGCGCTGCGTGGGGGCCTCGTAGCGGGCGCTCCAACAGTCGGCTGGAGCATACGACACCACACGTTCTATCACGCGTGCGGCACCGCGATGCAGCAGCGTACGCTCCTGTGGCATCTCAGCGCGCCTTGCCTGGCACCCTGGTTTCAGCCTTCCCGGCACCCGTTACCCTTGGGGGCAAGCCGGTGTGCTGTGTCAAGATGCGACCACGAGTAGGGCTTGTAACGGCGCGTTTGGCGGGCGTACCTGTGGTGGAGTTTTTCCGGCGCGCGCTGGAATAGTTGCCATCGGTGAGCGGCTGGAACGTCGGGATAAGGTGCTGCTTGCCGTTGCCAATCAAATCCGAGCGCCCCATGCTTTTCAGCGCTTCGCGGAGCAGCGGCCAATTGTTGGCGTCGTGGTAGCGCAGAAACGCCTTGTGCAGGCGGCGGCGTTTGTCGCCCCGCACGATGTCCACGGTTTCGCTGTCGCGCGTGATCTTGCGCAGCGGATTCCTGTTGCTGTGGTACATGGCCGTGGCGGTAGCCATCGGGGACGGATAGAAGGTCTGCACCTGGTCGGCCCGAAAGCCGTTCTTCTTTAGCCAGAGCGCCAGGTGCAGCATGTCTTCGTCACTGGTGCCGGGGTGCGCAGCAATGAAATACGGAATCAGGTATTGCTTCTTGCCGGCCTCCAGGCTGTATTTCTCGAACATCTGCTTGAACTTGTCGTAGCTGCCGATGCCGGGTTTCATCATCTTTGCGAGTGGGCCGACCTGGGTATGCTCGGGTGCGATCTTGAGGTAACCACCTACGTGGTGTGTGACCAGTTCCTTCACATACTCCGGGCTCTGCACCGCCAGGTCGTAACGCAAGCCGGAGCCGATCAGTATCTTCTTGACGCCCTTGAGCGCACGTGCGCGCCGGTACATGTGGATCAGCGGCGTGTGGTCGGTGTTGAGGTTGGAGCAGATGCCCGGGTACACACACGATGGTTTGCGGCACGCTGACTCGATCTCCGGGCTCTTGCAGCCAATGCGGTACATATTGGCCGTAGGGCCGCCCAGGTCGGAAATGGTGCCGGTAAAACCTTGGACTGAATCGCGGATCGCCTCCACCTCCCGGATGACCGAGTCTTCGCTGCGGCTCTGGATGATGCGGCCTTCGTGCTCGGTGATGGAGCAAAAGGTGCAGCCACCGAAACAGCCGCGCATGATGTTGACCGAGAAACGGATCATCTCCCATGCCGGTATCTTGGTAGCGCCATCAAAGCTGCCGGCTTCATCTGCGTATTGTGGGTGCGGTGACCGCGCATACGGCAGGTCGAACACCAGGTCCATCTCGGCCGTGGTCAGCGGGATCGGCGGCGGCGTGATCCACACGTCGCGGGCCGTGGCACCTTCGCCGTGCGCCTGAACCAATGCACGCGCATTGCCGGGGTTGGTCTCCAGGTGCAACACCCGGTTGGCGTGGGCATATAGCACCGGGTCGGAGCGTACCTGCTCGTACGACGGCAGACGGATCACCGAGCGCTCGCGCAGCGGCACCTTGAGTTTGCCCTTCAGCGCCGGGTTGGGCATAAAGGTCAGTGGCTGGATGGCTGGGTTTGCGACGGCTGGGGTTGCGCCGCCTTCCTCCTTCGAGCACGTCGTACCTTGCCCCGCAGCCTGTTCGCTGGTGGTCAGGTAGGGGTTGACATGCGCTTCTACCCGGCCCGGCTTGTCAACGCTGCTGGAGTCAATCTCGAACCAGCCCTTGCCGCTTGCGTCGTCGGGGCGGCGCACAAAGGCGGTGCCACGTACGTCGGTGATGTTCTGTACCGGTTCGCGCGCGGCCAGACGGTGCGCTATCTCCACAATCGCGCGTTCGGCGTTGCCATACAGCAGCAGGTCGCATTTGGCATCCACCACCATGCTGCGGCGCACCTTGTCTGACCAGTAATCGTAATGCGCAATGCGGCGCAGCGAGCCTTCTATGCCACCCAGCACGATCGGCACGTCCTTGAACGCTTCACGGCAACGCTGCGAATAGACCAGCGCGGCGCGGTCGGGCCGTTTGCCGCCGACGTCGCCCGGCGTGTAGGCGTCGTCGCTACGGATCTTGCGGTCCGCCGTGTAGCGGTTGATCATCGAATCCATGTTGCCCGCTGTCACGCCCCAGAACAGGTTCGGTTTGCCCAGCGCCTTGAACGCATCCGCACTGTGCCAGTCTGGTTGCGCGATGATGCCGACCCGGAAACCCTGCGCCTCCAGCATGCGCCCGATAACGGCCATGCCAAAACTGGGGTGGTCTACGTATGCGTCGCCCGTTACCAGCACGATGTCGCAACTGTCCCAGCCCAGTTGCTCCATCTCTGCGCGGCGCATCGGCAGGAATTTGGCGGTGCCGAAACGCGCGGCCCAGTACTTGCGGTAACTGGCCAGCGGTTTTGCGGCGCGCGCGAAAAAGGAAACGTCGACAGGGGCGTTCATGGGCACTGACTCGGGGGAGGGCCCTAGTGTAATCCTTGGTGGCTTTCCAAGCCGGCGGCAAGGGCAAACACTAGGCGCTTGCTCGCAGACCTGGCTCTAAAATTGTGTCCTTTTCAACCAGCGTCGGCACGGCGTCCGGCCAATTTTCAGGAAGCACTATGAAAAAACTGATATCTGCGGTTGCACTCAGCGCCGTGGCGCTCGCCGCCATGGCGCAGGGCAAAGAACTTAAAGTAGCCATTGACCCGACCTACGAACCCTTCACCTTCAAGACAGCCGATGGCAAACCGACCGGATTCGATGTCGATATTGCCAACGCGGTATGCGAACAGATAAAGCGCAAATGCGTGTTTGTTGAGCAGGTCTGGGACAGCATGATTCCCGGGCTGCAGGCAAAGAAATACGACACCATCATCAGCTCGATGTCGATCACCGAAGACCGCCTCAAGGTCGTGGATTTCACCGACAAGTACTACAACACACCCAGCAAGATCGTCGTCAAGAACAGCATCAAGTTCACCGATCTGGCATCCCTCAAAGGCAAGAAGATTGGCGTACTCAAGGGCAGTACGCAGGAAAAATACGCCAATGGCGAATTGAAGCCGGCTGGTGTGGTGGTAACGCCGTATGAGGCGCAAGACCAGGTTTACCTGGACATCAAGTCGGGCCGCCTGGACGGCACCGTGGCCGACGTGCTGGAGGTCACTGGCGGCTTTCTGAGCAAACCCGAAGGCAAAGACTATGGCCTGGTGGGGCCGGAGTTGTTCATCCCCAAATACTTCGGCACCGGTGCCGGTTTTGCACTGCGCAAGGGGGACACCGCCCTGAAGACCGAACTCAACGGAGCCATCAAGGCCATTCGCGCCAGCGGCACCTACAAGAAGATCAACGACAAGTACTTCAAGATCGACGTCTACGGAAAATAAGCGGCATCTTGAGCGACTACTACTGGTCCATCCTCTACGGCGCACTGCTCACGGTGGCGGTGTCGCTGGGGGCATTGGTAGTGGCCGTGGTGCTGGGGTTGCTGGGTGCTGCCGCCAAACTGTCCGGGCGGCGCAGTCTGGTCGGGCTGGCGAGCGTCTACACAACAACCATTCGGGGTATTCCTGAACTGGTACTGATGCTGCTGGTCTTTTACGGCGGCAGTATTGGCATCAACCACCTGCTGGAACTCTCGGGCACCGGGGCGACGCTGGAGATCAACCCGTTTATGGCGGGTGTGCTGACACTCGGCTTTATCTATGGTGCCTACATGGCCGAAACCTTCCGGGGGGCGATTTTGTCCATCCCGCGTGGGCAATTCGAAGCTGCGGCGTCCTTTGGTATGGGGCCGGTACAAATTTTCATGCGTATCACTCTGCCGCAAATGGTGCGCTATGCGTTGCCAGGGTTCACCAACAACTGGCTCGTATTGATCAAGGCTACGGCCCTGGTCAGCCTGATCGGCCTGCAGGAGATGACCTACCTTGCCAAACAAGCCAGTGCGGCAACCCGTTCGCCGTTTGCTTTCTTTCTGTTCACGGCCGGTTTGTTCCTGCTCTACACCTGGGCCTCGCTGGTGGTACTGCGCAGGCTGCATGCGCGTTACAGCCTTGGCACAAAGCGGGGTCTGCTGTAGATGAACTTCGAGGTGATTTTTCGCCCCGAGAGCCTGGCCATGTACGGCGAAGGTATCCTCACCACGCTCGGGCTGCTGGTGTCGTCGTTGGTGGTGGGCGGTGTCCTGGCCGTGGTATTTGCGCTGGCACTTACCGGACCCAGCAAGACGCTGCAACGCATCGTCGGTGCCTATACATTTGTGATCCGCGGCACCCCCCTGTTGATACAGGTGTACCTGATCTATTACGGCCTGGGTCAGCTCGAATGGATACAGGCACGCTGGGACAGCAGCTGGCCCTGGACCCACTTTAAAGACCCGTTTTTCTGCGCCCTGCTGGCCTTCAGCCTCAACACTGCAGGTTATACGGCCGAGATGCTGGCCGGCGCGATCCGCGAAACCCATGCGGGCGAAATCGAATCGGCCCAGGCGTTTGGCATGGGCCGGGTGCAGCTGATGGCGCGTATCGTGTTGCCCAGTGCCATGCGCCGCACCTTGCCGGCCTACAGCAACGAGGTGGTGATGATGTTGCATGCCACCAGCCTGGCCAGCGCGGTACCTGCGATGTTGGATGTGACCGCTGCTGCCAGCCGCATCTACTCCGACTTTTATCTGCCATTTGAGGCCTATCTGGCCGCTGCCGCCATTTATCTTGTGTGTACGTTTTGCCTGATCGGCCTGTTCAAGCTGCTGGAAGGCCATTTCCTGGCCCATCTGGCACCGCGCAGCCACTGAGCGCTACTTGCCATGCGCCGTATTGACCATCCGCTATCGGGCAACAGTTTGGGCAACCAGACCACGGTTACGAGTTTGCATTTCGGACTGCCGGGCGCGCGGCCCAAGGTCTACATCCAGGCCAGCCTGCACGCGGAAGAGTTACCCGGGATGCTCGCCGCCCACCACTTGCGCGCTGTGCTGGAACTGGCGGAGCACGACCACACGCTGCAGGGGGAGGTCGTGCTGCTGCCGGTAGCCAACCCGATCGGACTGGCACAGCGGCTGGACCACAAAACCATGGGGCGTTTTGATCTCGGCAGCTCGGAGAACTTCAACCGCAACTACCCCGACCTGGCCGCAGAAGTGTTTGCAGACGTGCAGCACAGACTGGGCTCCGACGCGCTGCGCAACGTGGTGATCGTACGAGAGGCCGTCGCAAACTATCTTAAAGGCTGGCACGCTGCGACGCCCCTGCAGAGCCTGCGCAAGACCCTGGTGGGTCTGGCGTTCGACGCCGATGTGGTGCTTGACCTGCATTGCGACTGCGAAGCTGTGCTGCATGTGTACACCGAGGCACCGTGCTGGCCGCAGATAGAGCCCCTGGCCCGGCTGCTCAAAGCCCGCGCAGTGCTGCTTGCTAGGGGGGCGGGCGGGTTGTCGTTCGATGAATGTTTCTCTGGCTTGTGGTGGCGCCTGGCAGACCTTATTGCGAGTGCCGCCATTGTCGGCAAAGCGGTGTGCCCGTTGCCGCAGGCGTGTGCCAGTACCACCGTGGAGTTGCGTGGCGAGGCCGACGTGACCCACGCCCTGGCGGACGCCGACGCGCAGGCTATTTTTGCCTACCTGCAGCATATCGACGTGGTTGCTGGCGACGCACCCCCGTTGCCGGAGCTGGCGTGTGCGGCGACACCGCTGGCCGGGGCGCAAAGCGTCACATCGCCGACGGCAGGTCTGTTGGTGTTCGCTGCCAAGCCGGGCGACTACCTGCAGATTGGCGACCCGGTGGCGGAGGTCATCGACCCCATCGCCAACACGGCGTTTACGGTACAGGCCGGGGTCGCCGGTGTCATGTACGCACGAACCAGGGACCGTTATGTGCTGGCCAATGATGAGCTGGCCAACATCGCAGGCAGCGTGCCTTTTCGCACCGGCCATCTGCTGGGTGCCTGAGCGTCATGACGATCACCATCGGATACGCGCAGCGTTTGCCCACTTTTCTGGAATACCCATGACCGACAAACCGCTCAAGCTGCAAGCGCTGGACATCCACAAACGGTTCGGTAGCAATGAGGTGCTCCGGGGTGTCTCGCTGCAAGCCCACGCGGGCGACGTGATCAGCATCATCGGCAGCTCGGGGTCGGGAAAAAGCACCTTTCTTCGTTGCATCAACCTGCTGGAGAAACCCAACAAAGGCCGTATCCTGGTCGCTGGTGAAGAGCTGAAACTGGTAGTCGGCAAAGACGGTGAATTGCAGGCGGAAGATACCAGGCAGTTGCAGCGCCTGCGCACCAAGCTGGCAATGGTTTTTCAGCATTTCAACCTGTGGGCACACCTTACCGTTCTGCAGAACATTATCGAAGCGCCGGTGCATGTCATGAAGGTGCCGCGCGATGAAGCGATTGCCCGGGCGCGCAAGTACTTGGCCCTGGTGGACCTGGTCAAGATGGAAGACCGCTATCCGGCGCACATGAGTGGTGGCCAGCAACAGCGCGTGGCCATCGCCCGCTCCTTGGCCATGGAGCCCGAGGTGATGTTATTCGACGAACCTACCAGCGCGCTCGACCCCGAGCTGGTTTCAGAAGTGCTGAAGGTGATGCGTACGCTCGCGCAAGAGGGCCGTACCATGGTGGTGGTTACCCACGAGATGGGTTTCGCGCGCGAGGTAGCCAACCACCTGATCTTCCTGCACCAGGGGCAGATCGAAGAACAGGGTGTGCCGAAAATGGTTCTGGCCCAACCCAAGAGCGAGCGGCTGCAGCAGTTCCTTTCGGGCAGCCTGAAGTAGCCACAGCCGCGCACAGCCGCTTCAGTGCATGGACGCAGCTTTTCCGCTTGCACCGCGTGCGCTCGACGCGCTCAACGCCTGGGCACCCGTGGTCTGGCTCAAGCTCAACCCCTACGCTTACCCGACGCTTGAGATCGTGCACATTCTGGGTATCGCGTTGGTGTTTGGGACGCTCTGGATAGTTGACCTTGCGATCCTCGGACACCTGCGGGTGTTTGAGGTCAACCTGCTCGCCAGGCATCTGCTTCCCTGGACGCTGGCAGGCTTTGCACTGGTTGCACTGAGCGGTTTGACCATGTTCATAGCAGGGGTGGGCGACTTGATCAGCAACCCGGCATTTGTGCTAAAAATGTGCCTGCTGTTTGTCGCTGCAAGCAATGCCGCTGTGCTGCACGCGCGCGGCAGGATAAATACCACCAGCCCGGCCACCCGCCTGCAGGCATTGTTGTCGATCGCCCTCTGGATCGCCATCATCGCCAGCGGAAGATGGATCGGCTACCTCTAATCCAGACCGGAGTTAACTATGGACCGTCGCTACTTCTCTCTGTCAGCCGTCGCGCTGGCTTGTGCGGGCTTGGGCCAGCGCGCTTTGGCCCACCATGGCTGGTCAAGCTTTGACGAAACCAAGCCGCTGTACATCGCCGGGCGGGTCAAAACCGTCAAATGGCAGAACCCACACGCCGAAGTCGTCATCACCGTGCCGGCCAACGCAACCCTGCCCGCCGACCTGGCGAAACGCAATGTGCCAGCGCAGACCAGCCCGGTCGACGGCCCCAAGGTGCTGGCTGCAGCCAGCCTGCCCGGCAAACGTGGCGACTGGACCATCGAGCTCTCACCCATGACACGTATCAACGCCTGGAAAGTGCCCGAGCCCAAGGTCGGGGACAGCGTGGCCGCCGTGGCCTACACGTTCAAGGACGAAAAAGGCACGGCGTTTGCGCGGGTCGAATACCTGATCATTGGTGACCAGTTGTACGGGCTGCGGTCCAATCCGGCTTGATCAAACACCTCTCACCCATGCAAACACCCACGCGCTCCCTGCAGCTCTCCGGCGCTTCCAACTTTCGCGATCTGGGGGGCTATGTCGGGCATGGCGGGCGCGCCGTGCGCTGGCGCCACCTGTTCCGATCCGACCATCTGGCAGCGCTGACGCAGGACGACATGGTCGAACTGTCGCGCCACGGGCTGGCCCGGGTGTGCGATTTTCGTGGTGAAGCCGAACGGGCACCCATGCTGTGCGGTATGCCTGGCCTGTCGGTGCACTTCTTGCCCATCGAGCCAACGGTAGTGCAAGGCATGAATGATTTGCTGGCGGCCGGCCACCAGTTGACGGTGCAGGACACCGTGCGCCTGATGCAACAAACCTACCGGGCGTTTGTGCATGACAACGCAGCGGCCTACGCTGGTTTCTTCGAATTACTGGTGGCGAGCGACGCGCCGCTGGTGTTCCACTGCACGGCGGGCAAAGACCGTACCGGATTCGCGGCAGCGCTGATCCTGCTTTGCCTGGGGGTGTCGCGCGAGGTGGTCATGCAGGACTATCTGCTGACCAACGAGTTCTTCCGCATGCCGCAGTCTGTGGGAAGCCGCTTGTCGCCAGAGGTGCTGCAAGTACTCTGGCGCGTGCAGGAGGATTTTCTGGAAGCCGCACTGCAAGCTGTAGACACCGACTATGGCGGCGTGCTGCCATACCTGCAGACCGCGCTTGGAGTCGGCCCGGCGGAACGCGCGCGGCTGGCCGCGCTCTATCTGAAGTCGTGACACGCCTCCAGAACGTGCGGTAGTCTGCAGCGCACTGGGGCAATATCCAATTACAAGCTGTCGGTAAAGCTGCGCAGCTTGTCCGACCGGCTAGGGTGCTTTAACTTGCGCAGTGCCTTGGCCTCGATCTGGCGGATGCGCTCGCGCGTCACGTCAAACTGCTTGCCCACTTCTTCAAGTGTGTGGTCGCTGGTCATCTCGATGCCGAATCGCATGCGCAGCACCTTGGCTTCGCGCGGCGTCAGGCTGTCCAGGATGTCCTTCACCACGTCTCGCAGACCGGCCTGCATGGCCGCTTCCATGGGCGCGGTGTTGG
>JANOCN010000778.1:0-13085 GCA_031412185.1 Betaproteobacteria bacterium
GACGTCTTCGATTTCCTCCTTGGCGCGCTCCGGGTCCGCCTGCGGCAGGTCCATTTTGTTGAGGACCGGCACCACCTCCACACCCAGCTCGAGTGCGGTGTAGCAGTTCGCCACCGTCTGCGCTTCCACACCCTGGCTTGCATCGACCACCAGCAGTGCGCCTTCGCATGCGGACAGGGAGCGGCTCACCTCGTACGAGAAGTCCACGTGACCCGGTGTATCGATCAGATTGAGGTTGTAGGTGCGGCCATTGCGCGCCTTGTATTGCAAAGAGGCGGTCTGCGCCTTGATGGTTATCCCGCGCTCTTTTTCGATATCCATAGAGTCCAGCACCTGCGCTTCCATCTCGCGCGCATCAAGCCCGCCGCACCGCTGAATCAATCGATCCGCCAAGGTGGATTTGCCATGATCTATGTGAGCGATGATTGAAAAATTTCTGATGTGATCCATCAACGAAAACACTTAAGTAATTGAATTAGAAAGGCGCTGCCCAAGAAAAAAGGGCGCGTCGAGTAATGACGCGCCCTGAACCAACAATCATTGGCAACTGCGATTAGTTGGAACTTCATTGTAGGCAAAAAGCCCGAAAAGCCCAGACCAAAATTTGGAAAATCATGTCGTTGCAAGGTAGCAACAGGAAATTTATACACAGGTTATCAACATATTTGAATGCAGCAAACTGAACAACTTGTGGGTGATCTGTGGAGCAAACGCCGGAGAGCGGCATGATTCCGCATTGTGGGTTTTCAACCGTCCAATATGCCCACAATTCCCGAACACTCGCTTCTATTCTACCCAAAGCGGGGGATATTACCGGAATAAGTTAGCAGTCGCAAACTTAAATTTGGGAGAAAACGGCTGAAAAATAAAGCCCTGTATCGCCCGCTTCAGGCCGGAAAAGCCTCAAAGGCCCTGCACTCAAATGGGCCATCGCGGACTGTCACACCGCTCTACGGCCCACCACGCGCCGATATCGTCTACTGCTACTTGACGGGACGAATGACGGCGTATTGAGCCCATTCACCACGACGAAACAGGATATTCACGGGCTTGTTGCGGTCAACCTTTGCAACAGCGGCTTCAAACTCCTTGACGCTGGCGACCTCGACATTTGCGATGGCCACAATCACGTCCCCTTCACGAACACCAGCGCGCGCCGCAGCTTCAGTCGCCGCATCAACCTTGACGCCACCTTTTAGCTTGAGCTCTTTTTTCTGAACGTCATTCAACTCGCTGACGGCCAGTCCCAGCACCTGACCGACCGTAGAGGCTTTGGGTTTCTCCTCCCGCTCCGAAGGCTTGAGTGCCACCTTCTCCGGCTCCACCTCTGCGATAGTGACCGTCAACTCTTTGGGGGCCCCGCGCCGGAAAACCACCACTGTACTTTTTGTACCAGGTTTGATGCCACCCACGAGTCGGGGAAGGTCGCTGTGTTTCTCGATCACCTTGCCGTCTAATCTGGTGATGATGTCACCTGCTTCGACACCTGCTTTGTCTGCCGGCGAGCCACTCTCCACACTGCGCACCAGCGCCCCTGCAGGTTTGCCCAGGCCGATGGATTCAGCAACGTCTTTCGTGACCTGATCAATCTGCACCCCGATCCGACCCCGGGACACGCGTCCGGAACTGCGTAGTTGCTCGCTTACACGGATCGCTTCGTCCATGGGTATAGCAAACGAAATGCCCATGAACCCGCCCGAGCGCGAATAAATCTGGCTGTTGATTCCGACAACTTCGCCGCGCATGTTGATCAATGGGCCGCCCGAATTACCCGGGTTGATGGCTACATCGGTCTGAATGAAGGGCAGATAGTCACCGGTGTCGCGCTGCTTGGCGCTCACAATGCCGGCCGTCACCGTGTTCTTCAGGCCGAATGGTGAACCGATCGCCATCACCCATTCGCCGACTTTGAGCCGGTTCACATCACCGACCTTGATCGCAGGCAGACCGGTCGCTTCGATCTTGACTACCGCGACATCGGTGCGTTTGTCGGCCCCGATGATCCTCGCTTTGAACTCGCGATCATCGGTCAGGGTAACGAGCACTTCATCAGCGCCTTCCACCACGTGGGCGTTGGTCATGATGAAGCCATCGGATGTAAGGATGAATCCCGAACCCACGCCGCGTGGTTGCTCCTCCTCCTGCGGCTGCGGCCGGTTCGGTCGCGGTGCCTGCCGGGGAGCGTTGGGAATAGGTACACCAAAGCGACGGAAGAATTCCAGCATCTCCTCCTCGCCTGGTGTACCCGACCTGGTACGGGCCGTCACCTTTTCCAGTGTGCGGATATTCACGACTGATGGCCCCACCTGCTCCACCAGATCAGTGAAATCTGGCAGCGCACGTGTCTGCGCTCCTGCTGGAGCCACCAACGTAAACGCCAGCGAGCTGCACAATGCCAGCGCAAAAAACTGGCCCCGGATACTTTTCCAACCGCCAAGAAAACCCATCATTGATCGCTCCCGAAAAAACATCATCATGCAAAATCATCCGACGCCCCCGGCGACTCAACCCGCCGACAAGGTGGCCCCTGCGTCCGCCCTGCTGGCAGATGGGGCACTATTTCTTGCGCTCAAGACCCTGTGAAAACGCATTCAGTGTCGAGCGCGGTACTTCCCCTACAGCAGTCAACCACCAGTCGCCCGTCTTGTCGATAACCCTGCGTGTAAGCGTATTCGTCGCACCCAATGCGACGGCTCCCTCTTGGGTATGCCGACGCCGGTCAAACACCTCCAGGAACAAAGACACCGACGCCAGCCCATCCGCAAATATCCATTGCATCGTGCCCTGCGGACCCATGCTGTCAGCACCACTGGTGGGACGCTTGTAACAACTCATGGGGGCGAAGCCCGGCACTGGGTTCTTGAGCATCCAGCCCTCAGCAGCCGCGCTGGTCTTCGTCAGTTCGCGCCGCTCGACCCGGTACCCGTCGGTGTTCTCCATCATCTGGACAAGTTTCCCCATGCTCACCGGCGCATCCAGCTGAAGCTCTGAAAATGCTGACTGCTCCAGCACCCGCCCATCGGTCTCCAACGTCTGCAGCTTGATAACCAAGCCACTCTTCTTTTCGCTCCACACGCGGTAGCCAAAACGCAGATTGTCCTTGGGCTGCAGTACAACTATGTCCGCTTCAAACCCGGCAACGCGTTCGCTGCCTGCTTGTTTAGCGGTGTAGAACTGCCCGATGGAAGAATCTGCGGATTTCAGCAGATCCGGAAACAGACCGAGCGACTCGCGCTTCTCGGCAAACGCCGTCCGAGAGTCTGGCAGGAAGGTGACGACCTGGTCGTTACGGCGCAGCGTCGAGCGTGGCGCACCGCTGAGGGACTCCACGCGTTCCATCTGCACATCACCGTCACATACATGCCAGATCTTCGCGCTCGACATGTTGGTACCCGACGAGACCACGAATGTCCCGATGTAGGCGCGCCGACGGGACGCCGCATGCATACGCAGCAGCCAGTCCGATATGCCAAGTTCGCCCTGCTTCGCGTCGAGCGCTGCCGGGGCAGCCGGGCCCGTTGTAAGGGCGGCACCCGGTGCTTGCGCGAGTGCCAGAGCAAATGGAAACAAAGCGGCAATCACGCAGGCTGACAGCCGACGGGCACTAAGCCCGGGAAAATTGGTCATAGATTTCATGAGCACAGCGCGTTATCGGTCAGGATTTTCGAATGTCGCGTTGCGCAGGAATCCAGCCGGCATTTGCAATGCAGAAGTACCGCCAAACTGCTTGTGTGCCGCCAACAGCTCGTCCAGGCGGGCATCGCGCAGCATCACTGGTGGCGGTGCTGAGGGTGATGCTACAGTCGCCGCCACTGGGGCAACCGCTAGCTGGGATGGCTGACCGAACCCGGCATCCCACCCACCCAGATGCCAACCGAGCACTGCCACAGCCGCTAGCGAGGCTACGCCGGCAAGCCACTTCCAGCGCATATCCGGGTCATTCGCGCCTTCGGTGCGGATGCGGCTGCGACTGCCGCTACTAGCAAACACTGGAACGGCAAGGCCCGGGTTGTCCTGCGGTGCGGAGTCAGTCCCGACAACGACTCCAACCGGGGCATCCAGCAGCAATCGCAGGCGCTCAAGGAAGGCCCGTTCATCCTGCCCGGTGGCTAAATCCGCGCAACGAAGCACATCGCCAACAACGTGGTAGGCGTGCCAGGTTGCCAAACCGTCGTGCGACCCGGTCGCAGAAGCAACCACTTCGGCGAACTCGGAGCCACGCAGCTGACCATCGGCCAGCGCAGACAAAAGCTCACGACTCACAAATACATCGTTACCCATAATTCAGTACCTCATCAGAACCTACCAGCGTTTCCCGGTCTGGTTTTCAAGCATTGGCCGTATCCTGGCGGAGATTGCTTCGCGAGCCCGGAATATCCGTGAACGCACAGTTCCAATCGGGCAAGCCATGACCAACGCAATCTCCTCATACGTCAGACCTTCAATTTCGCGCAGGGTCACCGCCTGCCGGAGATCTTCCGGCAGCGCATCCATGGCAGCATTCACGACCGCAGCGATTTCCTTGGCGGCAAGCACCGATTCCGGCGTTTCGTCCGTAGTTGGTTCGTTTCCGTGCTGGGAAGTTTCATCCTCATCTTCCGAAGACCGAAAAGAACTTTCCGATACCGTGGGGTCGTGTTTGAGCGCCATCAAGGATTTTTTGGCGGTGTTGACGGCAATCCGGTAGAGCCAGGTATAAAACTGTGCGTCACCGCGGAACTGGTGCAGCGCCCGGTAAGCCCGGATAAAAGTTTCCTGGGCTATGTCTTCGACCAGGTCAACGTCACGCACCATGCGGCCAATCAGACGCTGGATCCGCCGCTGGTACTTGATCACCAGCAACTCGAACGCACGCTGGTCTCCGGCGACCGCGCGCTCGACCAGCATCTGGTCGCTATCGGTGGCTGTGTTTCCGTTTGCGGCGGTTACTTCTGGTCCGGTCATAACCGCGCTACATCGCCAGACTGCGGTAGTTTGATCGGAATTGCCGCGCTGAGAGGGGCTTCTTCGGCCAGCGCTGGAGCATGGACTGCGCGGCGCAAGGCACTCCAGCGGTCTTTGGCAGCCGATTGCTCCAGCCACAGCCACTGCCGGGCGCCCGATCCATCACGAAATCGCAGCAGCAGCACATCCTGCAAATCAAGGCAGACGTCCACTGCGCCACTGCGCCGCATGCCGTTTTCCTCACGCCACCAGGCCTGGTTGGCCCAACACAGGACGCCAACCGGGGAAACGCGCGCAGCCCGCAACGCGAATGCGCAGAAGGCGGTGGTGCTGGCAACTCCCAGCCACCAGTGCCAGACCATCAGTTGCGCCTGGGCAAACCACAGCAAGTCGACGCTTATCGCAGCCGTCGCAGCGACCAAAAGCGAAAACCGGTAAAAACGCGACCCAGCCACCGGGTAATCAACGGCAGGCGCTGCGTGCATTGTCGGTAGCCGGTCTTGTGACGGTCGAAGGCAGATCGAACGGAATGTGTCAGAAACGCCTGAAAACAAGCGCTCCGTTAGTTCCACCGAAGCCAAAGTTGTTCTTCAGCGCGACGTCAATTTTCATGTCCCGCGCTGTGTTGGCACAGTAGTCGAGATCACATTCAGGATCCTGGTTCAAGATATTGATGGTCGGCGGGCTTTTCTGGTGGTGTATCGCCAGCACGGTGAACACGGACTCGATGCCTCCGGCACCACCCAGCAGATGACCAGTCATCGACTTGGTCGAATTGACCACCACTTGTGCCGCATGCGCACCCAGAGCGGCTTTGATGGCGTTGGTTTCGTTGAGGTCTCCCAGCGGGGTCGATGTTCCATGGGCGTTCAGGTAGTCCACTTGGTCAGGGCTGACTCCGGCATTGCGCAAGGCGCTCAGCATGGCGCGGCGCGGCCCGTCCAGGTTGGGTGCCGTCATATGCCCGGCATCGGCGCTCATGCCGAACCCGGCGAGCTCTGCATAAATCCTCGCACCGCGCGCTCTGGCATGCTCTAGCTCTTCGAGCACCAGCACACCGGCGCCTTCGCCAAGCACAAAACCGTCCCGGTCCCGATCCCACGGGCGGGAAGCTGTGGCAGGGTCGTCATTGCGCGTGGACAGTGCTCGCATGGCTGCAAATCCGCCAATGCCCAGTGGTGACACTGTGGCTTCCGCACCCCCGGCAATTACCACGTCAGCGTCGCCATATTCGATCATCCGCCCACCTTCGCCAATACAATGCAGGCCGGTCGTGCATGCGGTAGCGATGGCGATATTCGGCCCCTTGAAACCAAAGCGGATCGACACGTGCCCCGCGATCATGTTGATGATCGAAGCCGGCACAAAAAACGGAGAAATGCGTCGCGGACCCCGGCTGATCAACTCCTGATCAGTGGCTTCGATCATCGGCAGACCGCCGATGCCCGAGCCGATCACACATCCAATACGAACCGATTCCTCTTCACCGAGCTGTTCGCCGGTGGACAATCCTGCATCGGCCACGGCTTGCACTGCAGCAGCAATGCCGAAGTGGATAAAAGTATCCATCGTCCGGGCTTCCTTGGGCCGCAGATAAGCTTCGATGTCGAAGCCCTTAACCTCGCCTGCGAACTGGCAGGCAAAGCCGGATGGGTCGAACCGGGTGATGCGATCTATGCCCGACTTGCCAGCCAGCAGGCTGGACCACGCGTCGGCCACCGTATTGCCAACGGGGCTGACGCAGCCCAAACCGGTTACGACGACACGACGACGCGCCATCAGGCTTTCTGGTGCGTGTTGGCGTAATCGATCGCGTTTTGCACGGTCGTTATCTTCTCTGCGTCTTCGTCCGGAATCTCAAAGCCAAACTAGTCTTCGAGGGCCATCACCAACTACACGGTATCCAGAAAATCAGCGCCGAGATCAGCCACAAAGGCCTTCGCGTTGGTGACCTGGGATTCTTCAACTCCCAGTTGTTCTGCAATTATTTTCTTGACGCGCGCTTCAATATCGCTCATGAGGTCCCTCGAAGGGTTGTGAATGAATCCGCGATTTTAGCCGCCTCCCGGTGCGAGCCACAAAGTCCGCCAGCGAACGGTTCAATCGGCCTGTAGTCCGTCCGGTGGACTACATATACATGCCACCATTGACGTGCAGCTCTTGCCCCGTAACGTAGGCGGCATGGCTTGAAGCCAGATAGGCCACTGCGTGGGCAATGTCGGACGGCTGGCCCAAGTGGCCAAGGGGGATTTGTTGCAGCAAAGCCGCGCGCTGTTCTGCCGGAAGTGCCGCTGTCATATCGGTCTCGATAAACCCAGGCGCCACGCAGTTGACGGTGATATTGCGCGACCCTAGCTCACGCGCCAACGCCCGTGTCATACCTGCCACACCAGCCTTGGCGGCCGCATAGTTGCTTTGCCCAGCGTTGCCCGACGCACCGACCACCGACGTGATGTTGATGATGCGCCCATAACGTTGCTTCATCATGGTGCGCATCACGGCGCGGCTCATCCGGAACACCGCCTTCAAATTGGTGTCAAGCACTGCGTCCCAGTCTTCGTCTTTCAGTCGCATGGCCAGCATGTCGCGCGTAATACCCGCGTTGTTGACCAGTACCTGCAACCCTCCACGCTGCTTGACGATACGCTCCACCAGGGCATCGCTGGCAGGCGCGTCGGTAACGTCAAGAACCTCGCCCGCACAGCCAGGAAAAGCCGCAAGCTCTGCGGAGATCGCTGCAGCACCCGTGGCCGTTGTCGCAGTGCCAATGACTGCAAAACCCTGCCGGGCCAGCTCATGCGCGATAGCTTTGCCAATGCCGCGTGATGCACCAGTTACCAGTGCACATTGCTTGCCGACCGGCTCACTCATACAGAGGCTCCCGTCAAGACACGCTCGACGTTCGCCAGGCTGGCGGGGTCTTGCAGCGAAAGGCCGGTCATTTCGGGGTCGATGCGTGCGACCAAACCTGACAGCACTTTGCCGGGGCCACACTCCACCACCGTCATGATGCCACGCGCCTTCAGCGCCAGGACACACTCGACCCAGCGTACGGCGCCGAACGACTGGCGGTACAAGGCGTCGCGAATACGGTCTGCGTCGACCTCTACCGCAACGTCCACGTTGTTGATCAACAGCGTATGGGGGGAAGCAAACTCGACGGATTCCAGCGCCTCGCGCAGCTTTTCTGCAGCGGGACGCATGAGACTCGAATGAAACGGGGCTGAAACAGGCAGCGCCATGGCACGCCGGGCACCGGCAGCTTTCAGCGCCTCGCAGGCCCGGTCCACTGCGGCCTTGGTTCCCGATATGACAGTTTGTCCGGGATCGTTGAAGTTGGCGGCCGCTACGACTTCATCTGACGCTGACCCGAAGGACGCGGCGACTTCTGCGCAAACCGCCACCACCTTGGCCGCTTCCATGCCCAAAATTGCGGCCATGGCTCCGACACCCACCGGCACCGCCTCCTGCATGGCCTGGGCACGCAGGCGTACCAGCGGCGCTGCCTGCGCCATCGTCAGCACACCCGCCGCCACCAAGGCAGCATATTCGCCCAGCGAATGGCCTGCAACAGCTTGCGCTACTGCGCCGGTATGCGCCATCCAGACCCGGTATGCGGCAACGCCGGCCACCAGCATGACAGGCTGGGTATTGGCGGTCAGGGCGAGCGCCTCTTTGGGTCCTTCCCGAATCAGCTTGCCGATGTCTTCGGCCAACGCGTGCGACGCCTCCTGCACGGTCTGCACCACTGCTGGGTGGTCGGCCCATGCATCGAGCATTCCCACCGACTGCGAGCCTTGACCGGGAAAAACAAAAGCAAACGGTTTCATGGCGTTCTAGAACCTATCCGTGAATAAGGCGGCGCTACAGATTGAGCAGCACTGCGCCCCAGGTGAAGCCGCCACCGACGCCTTCCAGCATCACCAATTGACCTGGCCGGATCTTGCCGCTGCGTACGCCGGTGTCCAGGGCTAACGGGATCGACGCTGCCGAGGTATTGCCATGCTGGTCGACTGTGACCATCACATGGTCCATTCCCAGCTTCAGCCGTTTGGCGGTGCTCTGCATGATCCGGATATTGGCCTGGTGCGGAATCAGCCAGTCCAGTTGCGCTGCCGATTTGTCGGCCTTGGCAAGAACAGTGCGGGCCGACGCTTCAAGCACACCCACCGCCAGCTTGAACACCGCCTGCCCATCCATCCTCAGCAGCGGGCTGCCCACCACCTGCCCGCCAGAGACACTGCCCGGTACACACAGAATGTCCACGTATTTTCCGTCGGCATGCAAGTCGGATGCCAGAATACCCGGGGTATCCGACGCCTCCAGAACGACGGCACCTGCACCATCACCAAACAATACGCAGGTGGTGCGGTCGGTGAAATCCAGAAGACGCGAAAAGATTTCGGACCCCACCACCAACGCTTTGCTGGCCGCACCGGTCTGGATCATGGAATCCGCAATGCTCAGCGCGTAGACAAAACCGCTGCAAACCGCCTGGACGTCGAATGCAGCGCCGCCGCTGGCACCGAGCTTGTGCTGAAGAATACACGCGGTGGACGGAAACACCATGTCGGGCGTGGACGTCGCAACAATGATCAGGTCGATTGCTGCTGCCTGAACACCTGCCGCCTGCAGTGCTGCGGTGGCCGCATGCAATGCCAAATCACTGCAGCCAACATCTGCAGCCGCAAAATGCCGGGCCCGGATACCGGTTCGCTCGACGATCCATTCGTCGCTGGTTTCCACACCCTTGAGGGCAAGCTCATGCACCAGGTCGGCGTTGGTCAAACGGTGCGGTGGCAGGTAACTGCCGGTGCCAGAAATTCGGGAATAGCGTCTCATCGTCTAATGGTACATATAAGACATTCAGGCAGCCATTGTGCTGGCGGCAGGCAGCGGTGAGACTCGCGTGAACCGTGCCCGCAGGCCGTCCAGCAGATTGTTCCGGGCGGCGTCATACGCGCGCGCCAGTGCATGCTCGAAAGCCACCTGGTCGGCCGATCCGTGGCTCTTGAACACCAGGCCCTGCAGCCCCAGCAGTGCGGCACCGTTGTAACGCCGGTGGTCAACCCGCTTCTTGAAAGCCGCCAGTACCGGGTACGCGGCTACTGCAGCGAGCCGGGTCAAAATATTGCGCGAAAACTCCTCCCGCAGGAAGTCGCCGATCATGGCTGCGACACCCTCGGTCGCCTTAAGGGCAACATTGCCGACGAACCCGTCGCACACCACAATGTCTGCGGTTCCCTTGAAGATGTCGTTGCCCTCGACATTACCAACAAAGTTCAGCGCTCCGTCATGGGCTGCAGCGCGCAGCAGTTCCCCAGCGCGGCGGATCACTTCACTGCCTTTGATAACTTCTTCACCGACATTAAGCAGGCCAACCGAGGGGTTCGGGTCCCCTTTGAGCACCGACACCAGCGCCGAACCCATGAACGCGAACTGCAGCAGATGCTCGGCAGTGCAGTCCACATTGGCCCCGAGGTCCAGCACCGTTGTGGCACCGCCCTTGGCATTGGGTAGCTGTGTCGCAATCGCCGGGCGGTCGATACCCTCGATAGTTTTCAGCAGATAGCGTGAAATGGCCATCAGCGCGCCCGTGTTGCCGGCTGAAACCGCCACCTGGGCGGCCCCGTCCTTGACCTGCTGGACCGATATCCGCATCGACGAATCCTTCTTGCGGCGCAACGCAGCCTCGATCGAATCGTCCATGCCAACCACCTCGCTGGCCGCCACCACGGTCGCTCGAGGATCCGAGAAGTCTTTCAACGACTCTGGAAGGCCAACCAATAGCAGCCGACCCTGCGGATGGTGGCGCAGAAAGTTGCGGCAAGCGGGCAACGTGGTGGCAGTACCGTGGTCACCACCCATGCAGTCAACGGCGATGGTGGTCATCGGCAATCAGTTCTGCCAGCGGGAGGGCGGTTCCAAGTAACAGCGGTCCGTAGCAAGGCCCGACGCTACCAGTCTGATAGCACCAGGCCAAACACATGCGGACGGGTCAGGCTTCAGATTTGGTCTTGATGACCTTGCGCCCGCGGTAGAAACCGGTAGGGCTGATGTGGTGGCGCAAGTGGGTCTCGCCGGTTGTCGCTTCGACAGCGATTCCGGGCACCACCAGCGCATTGTGCGAGCGATGCATGCCGCGCTTGGACGGGGATTTTTTGTTTTGCTGGACAGCCATGATGCGCTCCTTGACTTCTTTGTTCGCTTGGCGCGGCAAGATTTGCGGCACCGGGTGGTTCGGTACGCGCAGTGGAAATTACGCGAAGCCTCGGATTGTAGCCGAACTACTTTGTGCCCAGGCCAGCGCCGGATTTGAGCTCCGCCAGGGCCGCAAACGGATTTGGCCGGCCGGCAACCGCAACACCAAAGTCTGGCTGCGGCGCCGCAGTCGCACCGGGACACGACGCATGGCGCGCAATCATCGGCAACGCCAGCACCAATTCATCTTCGATCAATTCGTGCAGGTTGAAGTCGTCGCCTAGCACCAGCAAATCCTCGTCGCTGTCGTCATCCTGCGCTGCAGCGGTGTCTTCGTCGGCCACGAATCGAAACGTCCGGTCAACCTGCAGCCTGACATCCACAACGTCCAGACAGCGCTGGCACGCCAATGGCACCGGAACCTCTGCATGCAGATGCAGCCATATCTGCTCCAGCGGCGTTTGTTCGGCACGGATTTCCCCACGGGCGGACCAGACTACCGCGAGAGCGTCAACCGGCCCGTGGCACTCCGCCGTGATGCGGGCGAAGCGGGCCAACGGCTCACGACCCACCAGCGGCCCAGGCGACTGCGCAAATGCGCGGATATCCAGCCGGACCGGGGCAAACTCTTTTTCCATGCCTTCAGTGTAAGAGAATCCAGACATGCGCAGCCCCCTGCATCGTCCGCTTATCCTGGGATCGAGTTCGCCTTACCGGCGCGAATTGCTCGCGCGGCTGCGTTTTCCTTTCGATGTGGTCTCGCCGGACGTGGACGAAAAACCGGCACCGGGCGAGAAGCCCGACAAGCTTGCCTGCAGGCTGGCGATGGCCAAGGCGCGTGCTGTTGCTTCGCAGCATCCGCAGGCCATCGTGATTGGCTCCGACCAGGTGGCGGATCTCGCCGGTGAAGCGATAGGCAAACCCGTCGTCCACGAAGTTGCCAGGGCGCAGTTGCGCCGCATGCGCGGACAGGTGGTGACCTTCCATACTGCGGTGGCGGTCGTTTGCCAGGCCAGCAAGTTCGCACAGCTGGAATTGGCCCAGGTGCGGGTTCGTTTTCGTGCGGTCGATGACGACACCATCGAAAGGTACCTGCTGGCTGAACAACCATACGACTGCGCAGGCAGCGCAAAAAGTGAAGGCCTGGGCATCACGTTGCTGGACGCCATCGACAGCGACGACCCGACCGCTTTGGTGGGTTTGCCGTTGATCCGCACCTGCCGCCTGTTGCGCGCAGCCGGGCTAGCACTTCCATGAGCTTGTCCGGCAGATCAGGCGTCCCATCTGCAGGCGAAACCGCGCCAGGAAGGTTGGTCCTGGTACCAGCGCCACTCGATTTCGGTTGCGACGACCAGGCCCCATTGCAAGATGTCATGCCCGAGGCCACGTTGTGGGCTGCATCCCGGCTGCAGGCCTGGATATGCGAGAACGCGAAGTCACTTCGGGCTTACCTGAAACGCGTGGACTCTGTGCACCCCTTGTCTAGCCCGGTCCAGACGCTGCATATTCAGGAGTTACCGCGCGCCGTGCACAAAAAGGGCGACCATCTGGGTGTATTTGACGGCAGATCGTTGCTGGCCCCGGCGCTGGCAGGCCAGGACATCGGACTGGTCAGCGAAGCCGGAATGCCTGCCATAGCCGACCCCGGCTCCTCCGTTGTGCGCGCAGCCCATGACTTGGGACTGCTGGTGGTACCGCTCGTGGGGCCCGCCTCGCTGTTGCTGGGGCTGGCCGCCAGCGGCCTGAACGGCCAGAACTTTGCGTTTGTGGGTTACCTGCCGCAAGACGCAACGGCGCGTGCAAAAAGGGTGCGGGAACTGGAACTGCTGATGTTGCAAAGCGGCCAGACCCAGCTATTCATAGAAACACCCTACCGCAATGCGGCGCTGATTCAGACCCTGCTGCAGACACTGGCACCGACTACCCGGCTGGCCATTAGC
>JANOCN010000779.1:0-15931 GCA_031412185.1 Betaproteobacteria bacterium
CTTTGTTCAGTGCTTCCTTAGCAAGCAGTGAGCATACCCGGCAAACATGACCGCTCGTGGATGGTGGGCATTGAAATGCCGGCAGCAGCATCCTGGCACCCATAATCGGCACATGACCGCGAGCGCGCCGCTTGCACGGCCCAATCTGTCTTTTCTGCTGGCCCATCCCGCACACTTTATTGCGCTAGGATTCGGTGCCGGCCTGAGCCCGAAAGCACCGGGAACCGCTGGCACCTTGTGGGCCTGGGTGGCGTACCTGGTGCTGCAATTGTGGTTGACACCGGGCCAGATCGGCTGGGTTATTGCGGCGTCGCTGCCCTTGGGCTGGTGGGCCAGCACCGTGGCCGCACGCAACATGCGCGTGCTTGACCCTGGCAGCATTGTGTGGGACGAAGTGGTCGCGTTCTGGCTGGTATTGTGGCTGGTCATGCCAACCGGATATGTCGGGCAACTGGCGGCATTTGCACTGTTCCGTTTTTTCGACGCGGTAAAGCCCGGCCCGGTCGCCTGGGCCGACAATTTATTCCACGGGGTGGACGTAGTAGCCGACCCGTCGGCCTGGCGCAAGGCCGGTTTTGGCATCATGTTCGACGACCTGGTGGCCGCCTTTTGTACCTTGCTGGTGATTGCCGCATGGAGGTTCTGGTGAACCTGTTGACCGCTACTACCCCAGCCCGACCGCTTGCCGACCTTTGCAGCGCGCTGGCACAACTGCTGCTGCGCGAAAACCTGCAGCTCGCCACCGCCGAGAGTTGCACCGGGGGCTTGATTGCTGGCGCCTGCACAGACTTGAGTGGCTCCAGCAACTGGTTCGAACGCGGTTTCGTCACCTACTCAAACGCCGCCAAGACCGAATTGCTCGGCGTTGCCGAAGAACAGTTGGAACGCCACGGTGCGGTCAGCGAAGAGGTGGTGCGCGCCATGGTGCAAGGGGCACTCGCCCACTCCCGCGCCCAGGTGGCGGTAGCGGTGACCGGTGTGGCCGGCCCCACCGGAGGCAGCGCCGCAAAACCAGTGGGTACGGTCTGGTTTGGCTGGAGCATTCGCGGCAAGGTGCATGCCCAGGTACAACACTTTGGCGGCGACCGCGCGGCGGTGCGCGCGGCCACGGTACAGCATGCTCTGCAGCAGTTGCTCGTGCTGCTGCAAGGCCAGTAGCCACCGCGCGGTACAGGAGGTCGCGCATGGCGGTGAAGGCCCCACAGCGGCTACCACGCAATCAGCACTACCACGTATACGTGGTGGAACTGTCCGACCAAGTCTGGAATATCGCACGGTTTCGCAAGGCCAACCCCGACCACCAGCTCGGCAAGCCTTATGTCTACGTGGGCATGACCGGGCTGGACCCGGATGTGCGCTTCGACAAACACAAGGCTGGTATTCAAGCCAGCAGCTATGTGCGCAGATTCGGCCTGCGTCTGCTGCCTGGCCTGTATGCCATGTACAACCCCATGCCTTACGAAGGCGCGCGCGACATGGAGGTAGAGCTGGGTATCGCGTTGCGCGAAGCCGGTTATGGTGTCTGGCAGGCCTGAGCGAGCACTGAACCAGCCACCTCACACCACATTGATTTCGCGCATCGGGCGGTTCTGGATAACACGGCTCCAGCCGAAGGATGACAGATCCAGCGTCTGGAATTTGCCTTCCACCACCAGCTCGGCCAGGGCGCGGCCAATCGCGGGTGACTGCTGCAGGCCGTGCCCACTCAGGCCGTTGGCGAAATAGAGGTTATCCACCTCCGGGTGCAGGCCAAGAATCAGATTGTGGTCGAGTGTGTTCACGTCATAGTGCCCGGCCCAGGCGCGTTGCACACGTGCCGCTTCAAATCCCGGCACACGGTGCGCCAGCGCCGGCCACACTGTCTCGTCGAACAGGTGGTGCTGCACGTCGAAATCAAAACACTGCGGGTCCTGGCTTTCTGGCGGCGCGATGCCGCAGATAAAGCCCGCACCTTCCGGCCGTACGTAGGCTCCGCTCGCGTCGATCAACAGGGGGCAGCCTGGTATCGCAGCCGGTGTGTGGAAATAGAAGACGCAACGCTTGCGGGCCTCCACCGGCAACACAATGCCGGCCGTTTGTGCCAGCGCCGCAGCCCCGGTACCGGCTGCGTTGATAACTGCGGCGCAGCCCACCGTGCTGCCATCGTCCAGCGCCACCGACACGACCTGGTGACCCGCACGCTGCAAGCCCGTGACACGCGCCTTGCGGTAGCTGGCACCCAAGGCAATTGCCTTGCGCCTGAAGCCGTGCATCAGGCTGTACGCGTCCAGCCAGCCTTCACCGGACAGACCCAGCGAACCGGCAGCCAGGTCGTCGGTACGCAGCCACGGGAAGCGCGCCGCGAGTTGCGCCGCGTCCAGCAAGGCCACATCCACAGCACCGGCGATTTGTATGCGGTGGTTGCTGCGCAGCACTTCGAGCCCGCCTGCCGTGGCAAGAAACAGGTAACCCGCTTCGCGAAAGCCCACGTCAGGCGCCTCGCCGTTAACCTCCAGATGCTGCGCCACCGAGCGCACAAATTCCGTACCAAACTGCGACATGCGGATATTGCCCGGTGTGGAGAACTGGTGCCTTATCGACGCCACCGAGCGCGTGGTGGCGCACCATTCGTAGCTGGGGTCCTGCTCCAGCACCAGCACCGAACCGAAAAAGCCGGTGTGCGCCTTCAGGAAATAGGCGGCGGCACTGCCAATGGCCGCCCCGCCCACGATCACAACATCGTATTTGTGCATGGCAAAGGCGTGGAGCCTACGCGCCGATGAGATGGCCCTGCGCCGCGGCCCCGTGATTCGTGGTCGTCCACCTCGCGCTGGCTGAGCTTACACGTCGTTCAACTGCAAACGACGCTCCATGTGCTCGATTCGGTCCGTGAGCCGGTCAAAGCTTATCTGCTGCTGCGCGATACTGGTAGCCAGGTGACCTACGTGCTGCATGATGGTGCCCTGCGATGATTCCACGGTCGCAAGGCGATGTTTTACTTCTCGCATGTCTTCCGACATCTGGTCGATTTTGCTGCGCATGTGGCGCAGATGCTCTAGGACAAGGTTGTCTACGTTTTCCATCGCGCCAGTTTACTCCCGCGATCAGCATCGCGGAAACACCAAGGCACCAACGCCGCCGTGTCAGGCCCGCACAAAACCATCCACCGCTCTCCTGGGTGTGTGCTGCTGCTGTGCGCAATACCCCACCCGGCAAAACATCTGTACGGTTTCTTCGCCGGCCGGTTTGCCCAGGAGAAGCTGGTGCAACTGGTCGTAGAGCGGCTTCATCTCGGCAAACTCCTGCGGTGCCTGGCTCATCGGGTGCACCTGCAGGCCGAGCTCGGTCGCCTTGAGCTGCAGGCGCAGGTAGGCGCGCCCGGCGTTGACTTCGGCGCTGCGCAGGGTGTTGCTGGCAGCGTGTTGCGCGGTGGGTGTGGATAACCACACGAAACCCATGGCGGTTTTGCTGTGGCCTTCAAAGCGGCCCATCATTTGTTTGTAGGCGGTGCTGCCTTCGGCCGGTGGATTGCTGCGGTCGAACGCACCCACCATATCGGCTATTCGCGGCACCAGGGAGTTGATGGCGATGCCGTCGCGGTGGCGGGCAATTTCGTCCGGGCCGACACGGGTGAGCTGAATGCTCTCCATCACCGTGCGCGGCGTCAGCAACTCCACGCGGGCTGACTCCCAACACAATTTACGCAGCGGCTCGATACTGGCCGCGTCCACAGTGCAGCCAAATCGCACGCCGGGGTCAGTGACCGCGGTCTTCAAGGCATCCAGCGTCGTCGCTGCCACCGGTATAGTTGTGTCGTAGTCCACCTTCGCCGTATGGCGGCGAAGCAGTTGGGCAAACAGCGGGTCCTGCGCTGGCGCAGCTGCCCCCTGCACCCAGTGGATGCGCGCCACAGGTCGGTCGTCAAGCTGACGCGGCGCAAACTCGCCTTGCGGAAAAAGCTGCACCCGTGCATCGATCCCGCGCTGGCGCAATGCCAGCACCAGCGATTCGAGAAAGGTTCCCTGGCTCACCATGATCTGCCGGTACCAGGGGTCGGTCATCGGCAACAGCCGCTCCCGGTCCACATGCAGCGTAATGGCATGGGGTTCGCGCAAGTCCACCAGCCAGGGCTGGCGGTTGTGCGAGTTGGGTGCCAGGATGGCATAGGCCAGTGCCCAACGGCGCAACTCTTCCTGCTGGTCGGGCCCCTTCCAGGCCTCTACGGCCTGCGCCGGGTAGTTACTCGAACATGCTGGCAATGTGGCCAGGCCGACCGATGCGAATGCACCACCACCGGCTAGACGAATGAAGTTTCTGCGATCCATGGTTAACTCCTGTTGGCGCTTGTCAGAATCAGTGTGTCAGGCCCAGACGGCCGCTTCGCATGCCAGGCGGCGCGTCTTGCGCAGCGCCTCCAGCGACTGCTGCACCGCCAGCGCCAACTCGGTGTGGGGTTCTGGACCAATCAGCGCCGCCAGTTTGTCACCCGCAAGCGCATGCGGCGTTTGCCACAGGTAGCGCATCCTGTCCAGCTCGCGCCACATTGGCACCAGCAAGCCGCCAGCCCGCAGCAAGGGCCATGGCAGGGAACTCGTGCGCAGTCCGCCGCCTGGCGCAAGCCAACCGTTGCCCCACGCTACGTCGGCCAGCTGCTCGGCCCAGTCGCCGCCGGTCAAGGTATGGCCGGTGAAATGAAACGCTTCAAATGGTGCAAACTGCTCGCGTGCCTCGACCAACTGGTCGGCCACCCGTACGAAGGCACGCGCCAGGTCCGGCACATAGGCCCAGGCGGTGGGCACGTCAAGCGCGCCGGGGTACACCATCTTGCCGCGCGTTATGTCCTTGGCCAGCACCTGGTCGAACCAGCTTCCAGTACCGGCGCCAAAGAAGTCACCGGCCCGCAGCACCACGCTGCGTATGCCACCCGCAGCCGCCGCCTGCCGCATCTGCTGCTCCATCGCGACCCGGATCCGGCCTTTGCCGGTATGTGCATGCTGCGGTGTGTTCTCAGTCAGCACCGATGGCATGGCTGCGCCAAAGTTGTAAACGTTACCCGGCAGCATGAAGTCTGCCCCGAGTTGGGTGGCGGCGCGCAAACCCGCGTCCAGCAGTGGCATCGCCTGGGTATCCCACTGCGTATAGGTCGGGTTGAGTGCGTGCACCACCACGGCAGCGCCGCGCGCCGCCTGCACCAGCGCTGCGGTGTCGTCGGGGGCTATCGACAACCAGACTACGCCGGCATGCTCCGGAGCCGGTGCCCCCGGGCGAATCTGCGCCAGAACACGCCAGCCGCTGGCCGCAAAGGCCTGCACCGCTGTCAGGCCGAATCGGCCCCGTCCACCCAGAATCAAGACAGTTTTGGATCGGTTGGTTTGCATGTCGAGCTCCCGGTAGTGCATGAAAGATGAATCGCCTGGCTCACGCCAAAAAAGGCTGGCCGCCAACGGCCTGCAGGAATGTCCAGAGGCAAAAAGCGGTGTAGGCGGCGCAAAAGGCCCAGACCCACTGCCGCGTTTGGCCGCTCAGGCCCGGAACGTTGGCGCGCCGGGCAAGAACCACCACGCCCCAGGCAAACAGCGCGATGAAATGCACCGCATGGATGCCGAAGAAGTGCGCCACGCGCAGGTCGCCGCCGTCGCGCGCCCACTGCACCACCGCCAGGCCTGCGGCATCCGAGGGTTGGCCTCCGACCCAGTGGCCGCTTGGCGAAGCTGAGAGGTATGCGCCGAACCCAGTGCCAAGCGCGAACGTCAACACCAGCCCCCAGCCGATGCCCTGTTGCAACGCCGGGGGCAAGGCAAACGCCGGGCTGCGCAAGACCATTACACCCTGTACCAGCGAGGTGCTCGTAAGGGTGACTGCGCCCACACCCATCAAGCTGTACATCAAAATGGTCGATGGGCTGGAGAAGTTGAAGTGCGATCCCTGGCCCCAGGCCGCCTGCCAACTGATGTAGCCGATCTCGAACAGCCCGCTCACGACGGACGCCCACACGACGTAGCGTTTTGCAAGCGATGGGTGCGACGTTTGCGGCAGCCAGGCGAAGACGACAGCCAGCGTGAGCAGGTACGTGCCGATAGAGACCAGGAACTTCCATGGCTTGAGCCACACGCTGACTCCCTGGAACAGCCGCTCATCGAACAACGGCAGCATCAAGGCAGGAAGCGACAGTACTAGCAGGGCAATTGCTGTCCACGCAAGGGCTGGCGATGCAGCCAATGTGGTCCGGGCCAGTCGTAACATTGCTGAACTGCCTTGCTGCGCGCGATCGACGTTCGGATGAGAAATGCCGCTCATGCGGAAACTCCCTGGGTCTGGGGGCGACTGCCCGTGACCCTGGCGACCACCAGGAACAGCAGCAACCCAGCCGGGCCAAACATCAGGGTGGCAAATAGACACGGCAGCGTAAGCCAGCGCAAACTTCGATGGTTCGCCGCTGCAAGACTTTGGTCTACCTGCCAGCGGCCCATCAACAAGTCGAACGCCAGGTAATGGATCCAACCGGCCAGCAGCATGCCTTTGTGGGTGAAAAGTTGGGCTACCGCGTCCAGCGATCCGAAGCCGCCTGGGGCGGTCCCCCACCAGAAAAGAACGGCGACGGTGTAGGCGACGCACAGGCCCAGCGGCAACACCCGCCCGCCAATAAACAACAGGCGCGCAGCCCAGCGCGCGGGTGAAAAAAGGCCTGCAGCAATCAACACCCAGCCGGTCATTGCGGCCTGACTGGCGATCTGGAACAGCTGGTCTGGTGTCATGGTTGGCGTCCGGCAGAGTCAATGTACGTATTGTGGAAACTTGCCGGGTAATACACAATTGGCGAAAGAAGAGATTCAGAAATTCAAGAATGAATAGCTGCCTGCCGATAAGCGCTGCATGAATCAGGATTTCGACTGGAGCCTGATACGCTCCTTTCTTGCTGCGCTGGACCAAGGCAGCCTGCTCGGCGCCGCGCGGGCCCTCCATTCGAGCCAACCGACCATCGGGCGCCACATTGCCGAACTGGAGTCCCAGCTAGGGGTGGTGTTGTTCGAACGCACAGGCCGCGGGCTGCTACCGTCCGAGATGGCGCTGCGCCTGGCCGATGCAGCCCGTTCCATGGAGAGCGGCGCGTTGCAGCTGGCGAGCAGCGTGTCGGGCGCGCAAGCCGGTGTGTCCGGGACGATCCGCATCACTGCCAGTCAGCCGGTGGCTTGTGTGCTGCTGCCGCCGATACTGGCGAAGATGCGGCTGGCGCTGCCCGAGGTTCAAGTTGAGCTGGTAGTGAGCAACGAGGTCAGCAACCTGTTGCGCCGTGAAGCCGATATTGCCCTGCGTATGGTGCAGCCCGACCAGGCCACCCTGGTGGCCAAACGGATTGGCAAAGTCAGCTTGGGCGCTTATGCCCACCGCGACTACTTGCGCCGGCGCGGCACCCCCAAACAACCGGCCGAGTTGCTGACCCATGAGATGGTTGGCCAGGACCAGGCCGATACCATCATCCGGGGGTTCGCCGCTCTCGGCTTTCCGGTGCGACGCGACCAATTTGCCCTGCGCACCGACGATCTGATGGCGTACTGGGAAGCCGTGCGTGCCGGCCTGGGTGTGGGTTTTATTGCCCACTACCTGGCCCGCACCGACAGCGCAGTCGTGCCGGTGCTGCCAATGCTGAAGGTTCCTGCGATTCCGATGTGGCTGGCAGTGCACCGCGAAATCCGTACCAACCGGCGCATCCGGGAGGTCTACGACTTTCTGGGCGACACCGTGCCCGGCGCATTGTGAGTGCTGCGGCCCCGGTGCACCCGTCCACCACCGGCCCCTGAACCCGACACCCCCGTATTCGACGCCCCCACCCACCCCAGAAAGCCAGACCCATGCTGCACCGACTGAACGAAATTTTCCCGATTCGGTATACCGTTTTTGGCTTGTGCCTGATGGGCCTGGTGTTGTGCATCATTGCCCTGGTAGGTTTCGGCGTGGGTGGCTGGCTGTTGCCGGTGTTGCTGGGTCTGGTGCTGATGGGGGTGTACGACCTGGCACAGACCAAACGCTCGATCCTGCGCAACTATCCGGTAATCGGCCACCTGCGTTTCATGCTGGAGTTTGTGCGCCCCGAGCTGCGCCAGTACTTTTTGGAAAGTGATACCGAAGCCACGCCGTTTTCACGCGCCCAGCGTTCGCTGGTGTACCAGCGCGCCAAGGGAGACTCGGACAAACGGCCGTTTGGCACCCAGCTCGACGTGCACGCCGAAGGCTACGAATGGATGAACCATTCGATGGTGCCCAGCACGGTTGCCTCCCCCCACTTTCGCGTGTGGATCGGCGGCACACCGGACCAGGTGGCCACCCAATCGGCGTCGGCGGGCTTGTGTACCCAACCGTACCACGCAAGTGTGTTCAACATTTCGGCCATGAGTTTTGGTGCCTTGAGCGCCAACGCGATCCTGGCACTCAATGCAGGTGCCAAACGCGGCGGTTTCGCGCACGACACCGGCGAAGGGTCGATCTCGGTGCACCACCGCAAAAATGGCGGCGACTTGATCTGGGAAATCGGCTCGGGTTACTTCGGCTGCCGCAATGACGACGGTACATTCAATGCCGAGAAGTTCACCACCAACGCGATCGACCCGCAGGTCAAGATGATCGAGATCAAACTCAGCCAGGGTGCCAAACCGGGCCACGGCGGTGTATTGCCCGGCCCCAAGGTCACGCCCGAAATCGCGCACGCGCGGGGCGTTCAGGTGGGCGTGGACTGTGTGTCGCCGTCGTCGCACAGCGCGTTTTCAACCCCCATCGAGATGATGCAATTCATCACACGGCTGCGCACCCTCTCGGGTGGCAAACCGACCGGATTCAAACTTTGTATCGGTCACCCGTGGGAGTGGTTTGCCATCGTCAAGGCGATGCTGGCCACCGGCGTCACACCCGACTTTATTGTGGTGGACGGTGCCGAAGGCGGCACCGGTGCCGCGCCACTGGAGTTCACCGACCACGTGGGTTCACCGTTGCAGGAAGGGCTGCTGCTGGTACACAACACCATGCGGGGTGTGGGCCTGCGCGACCGCATAAAAATCGGCTGTGCCGGCAAGGTGGTGAGTGCCTTCGATATTGCGCGCATGATGGCGCTAGGTGCCGACTGGTGCAACAGCGCACGCGGTTTCATGTTCGCGCTGGGTTGCCTGCAGGCGCAGACCTGCCACACCGGCCATTGCCCCACCGGTGTGTCCACCCAGGACCCGCTGCGCCAGCAGTCGCTGGTGGTGCCCGACAAGACGCAACGCGTGTTCAACTTTCACAGCATGACCCTGCACGCCCTCAAGGAGTTGGTGCAGGCTGCTGGCCTGACCCACCCGAGCGACATCACGGCCCACCATATCGTGCGCCGCTCGACCGACCAAAAGGTCAAGTCGCTGGCCCAGTCGATTCTGACCCAGATGCCCGACGGGGTGTTGTTGCAGAAGAACCTGAGCGCCCTGCCGCTGATCTACCGCCAGTCGTGGCCGCAGGCGAGTGCGGAGAGTTTTCAGTTGCAGATGCAGTAGGAGGGGCGCGGCGGGCTGGGCGAGCGGTAGCGCACCGAGCATCTCGTGACGGAGCGGTCAGATACGCTGGACGCTGTCCTACAGCCTTTCGGCTTGCATGATGGCGCACGCGGTGCGGAGCTGGCCGTATAAGTGTGTGTTCGGGTTTCGTGCTCGATGCATTCTCAAATTCCCAAGGAGAGTTCGTGAAACCTTCCGCCACCCCGCCATCGAATAGCGTACCCGCCGACAAAGACCTCGTCGAGCAGGCCCGTCCCGGCTACGGCATCCCGTCGCAGGACCCGAACCCTGCCGCACAGATGCAGCTGGAACCTGAGGAAGCCGAGCGCGAGGCCAGGTCGGTGCTGGTGGGAGGCGGGGTGGTGGCCGGTGCGGCCACGGGTGCGACCATCGGCGTCGTAGTGGCCGGCCCGGTGGGTGTGGTGGTGGGTGCCACGCTGGGAGCGGTTGCGGGCGCACTGGGTGCCGCCGCCGCTGGCACCATGGCGAAAGCGGATGAGTCGAGCAGCGCCGACACAGTCCCCGCAGACACCATGCGCCTTCACATCGACGACAGCGGTGGTGGCGGCCGACCGGTGGTACTGATCCATGGGTGGCCGCTGTCTGCCCAGGCGTGGGAGCCACAGGTGTCGGTACTTAAGGCCGCCGGCTATCGTGTGGTGGCCTATGACCGAAGAGGCTTCGGCCGATCAGACAAGCCGGAATCAGGTTACAGCTACGACACGCTGGCCGAAGACCTGCAGCGCGTCATGGACCAGTGCGGACTACAGGACGCCACCCTGGTGGGTTTTTCCATGGGCGGGGGCGAGGTGGCGCGCTACATCGCACGCTATGGTCAATCGCGTCTGCACAGCGTGGTGTTCGCTGCGGCAGTGCCGCCGTACTTGATGAAGACAGCCGACAACCCCGAAGGTCCGCTCACTCCCGAGAAGGCGCAACAGATGAAGAAGGCGCTTGAGCACGACCGCGGTTCCTTCTTCGACGAGTTCACCCGGGACTTCTTCTCGGCCAACGGTGCGCTGCAGGTCACCGAGTCGCAGCGCAGCGACGCGGTAGCCGTGTGTCACCAGTCAGCGCAGCATGCGGCACTGGCTTGTATGTACTCGTTCGGCACGACCGACTTCCGCGAAGACTTGAAGAAGGTCACAGTTCCCACACTGGTGATCCACGGCGACGCGGATGCGATCGTGCCCTTTGAAGGTTCTGGCCAGCGCACCCACAGCGCTGTACGCCACAGCAAGCTGGTGCTGGTGAAGGGTGCACCGCATGGGCTGAACGTGTCGCACGCGCAGGCGTTCAACGACGCGCTGCTGTCTTTCCTGCGGGCCTGAACCAGGTTGTCCGCTGCCAAGCCGTTCAGCTCCGGCAGGCACGTGGAGGCAGCTCGAAATCGCTCATCGCACGAACGCGAAGCACTGGCAACTCTAGCTGACTGAACCATCCGAGGTACCCTGAAACGCATAGCCGTCATGGCTGCGGGTTAGTGCTACCGCCGCAAGGCTAGGCGTGAAACCATAGCCGTGCGTACGTGCAGAGAAGTTATCGCTGAGACATTCAGCCCGACGCCGGACCAGATGACCGCGGCGGACTTGCAAGCAATCAAGGGCTGTCCGCCTCACGAGGCGAGCAGCCCTGCAAGCTGCTGCCCTGCAATCAACTTACTCGGTCTCGAAGAACTTGTTAGGCTTATCCTTGAAGTTGCCCTTGCCACGCTTGTCATTGATCGGCGCGGTATTCATTGAAAACAGCAGCGTCGAGTAGGCAATCGCGTGCGAATTCACGCGCAACGCCTCCAGGTTGATGTTGGAAAAAGTGTCGCATGCCAAGTGGTAACAAGGGTCGTACGGCTCACCGGCCATGCCACCAAACCGCGCCGCTTCGTCGGCCGTCTTCAGGCCTTCCGCACCGGTGAACAGGCCGCCAGCCGGAATACCCTTCGCGATGAACGGGCCGTAGTCCGAACGGCCGCTGAAGTCAGTGCCCTTGAACGGCAGACCACGCTCGGTGTAGAAGTTCTCGAATACCTGCTCGATGTAGGCAGAGCCTGTAGGACCGGCCGGCGCGCCCTCGCCGTCCGAATCGTCGCCGTCGTAGATGAAGTACACATGGTTGGGCGAGCCGACCATGTCGAAGTTCAGGTACAGCGCGATCTTGGTTCGCTCGGCTTCCGGCAGTCCGTTGACGTACGCCGTGGATCCGACCAGTCCGGCCTCTTCGGCACCCCACCATGCAAAACGCAGCTTGTTGCGCGGCTTTACCTTGGCCATCTGCAGCGCGGTCTCGAGGATCGCGGCGCTTCCCGAGCCGTTGTCCTGGATACCCGGCCCGCGGTTCACCGAGTCGAGGTGCGCGCCAACCATCACCACATTGTTCGCATCGCCCGAGCGGGACTCGGCAATCACATTGTTCAGCGTGATGTTTTGCGGCGCATCGACATCGATGTAGGCCGTTGATCCTGGCTGGGCAAGCGCGGCGCCGTCGGCATACGACGCGCCGAGAACCGGGATATTCACCACATTGGTGCCACCGAGCGTGCCGACGATCAGGTCCTCCCGCCCGGGCGTGCCCTGATTGAAGATGATTACGGCAGACGCGTTGGCGGCCTGGGCATTGAGTGCTTTGACGGCAAAGGTGCAGGTGCCGCGCTGGACCAGCGCTATGTTTCCAGCCGGGAAACCGGCGAAGTCGGCCGCCTCGCAGCCGCTGGTACTCGCACGCGGGGGTATGAGATTGATATCGACCGCCGTGACGGCCGCGTTAACGGTGCCGTAGCCGGTGCCCGTGAACGCCCCGGTTTCATACGTCGCCGGGATCAGTGCCGTCTGCTGCAACGTGGGCGGCGCGATGTAGACGAACGGGAATGGGTTGAGCGTCACGTTATAACCCGCCGCGGTCAGCTTCTCCGCGACATACGCTACGCTCTTCTCGTAACCCGGCGTGCCCGCTGCACGTGTCCCGCCATTGCCGTCAGCGATGGCCTGCAGTGCCGCCTGGTGGCTGCGCACGCCGTCGAGTGTCACGCACTCCAGCAGTTTGTTGAAGGTGTTGTTCACCCGCGTGGCACAACTCGCTGACGGCTTGGCGGCGGCGGCCTTCTCTATCGCGGCTGGCCCGGCGTGGACGGCTGTACCGCCCAACAAAATGATCGCCAGTGAACCGATGCGGAACCGCCGGGTCCGACCTCTTTCCTCTTGTTTCATGTTTTGCTCCTGTGGAATGAACAAATCCGCGCTTGACGCCTTGGCCCGGTCGCACTGGTGGGCGCTAACGTCACAATACCGGATGCCAGATCACTGGCGCTGGAGATTCCGTCATGAAGGTACTTATCACCGGTGCCGCTGGCGCCATTGGCCGCAGCCTGCGTTTGCTCTTGAAAGGGCGCTTTGAGGAGCTGCGACTTGCCGACATCGCTCCCCAGCAACCGGCACAGCCGGGCGAGGAGGTGCTGCAAACCGACATCCGGGATCCCGCGGCCCTGGCGCGCGCCATGCAGTCGGTAGACTGCGTGGTGCACTTGGCCGGTGTTCCCGGCGAGGGCACCTGGGAGCAGGTACGCGACTTGAACATCGACGGTTGCTACAACGTGTTTGAGGCCGCACGTGTGCAAGGTGTGAAACGCGTCGTTTTTGCCAGCTCCAACCATGCGGTGGGTTTTCACCGGCGCACACGGGTGCTCGACGACCAGGCGCTGCCGCGGCCGGATACGCGCTACGGCGTGTCCAAGGTATTCGGCGAAGCTCTCGGGCGCCTGTACGCCGACAAGTTCGGCATGTCGGTGGCCTGCCTGCGTATCGGCACCTTCCGCACACCCGACCGCCCTGCGGAGCCGCGCCAGTTGTTGTCGTGGATCAGCCACCGCGATCTGGCGCAACTGGTGCAGCGGTGTATCGAGCACCCGCATTACCACTTCCTGGTGGCCTATGGCGTGTCGAACAACCAGCGCAGTCGCTGGAGCAATGCCCACGTTGATTTTCTGGGCTACGCACCGCAGGACGACTCCGAAGCGTATGCGCAGGAAATTCTTGCGCTGGGGCTGGTGGAAGACCCGGTAGCCGCGCCCTTTCATGGCGGGTTCTATTGCCCGATGGAGTTTGCCGGTGATATGGACCAGATTGACTGAGCAACGGGCAAGACTTCTACCTGCAGCAGACGAACGGATCAGGCATGGGCCAGACTTTGCGGGCCAGCGTGCCCAAACCTGCCAACCGCTTTCCCAGTCGCAGCACCGCGTGGTCTTTGCTCAGCAAAATGGCCTGGTGCGCCACGGCCAGGTTGATGAACATCTGGTCATCGCGGTCGCTGCAGCGTATGGTGGCCTGAGCTGCAGGGGGCACGAGCTGGCTCAAACCATCGAACCGCGCCAGCACGCTCGAGCAGGTTTTGCCTGGTTTGCACACGTGCCGGGCGATCTGCGGATAGGCAAGCACACGCACCAGTTCGTCACGCATGGCAGCCGTTACCAGCCAGCGCAGCGTGCCACTTGCCAGCGCCTGCTCCAGCGCAAGCGTGGTGGGATCTTCAAACACCAGCAGATCCAGCACGATATTGGTGTCCAGCACCACTGCAGTTGATGCAGCCAAGGAAATCAAGCGCGCACTGGACAGCGCCGCATTTTCAGCCGTCCGGTTTAGCCGCTGGGTCGCCGCGCGCCGAACCTTTGACCATGTCAAACCGGAACAGGCGGCATTCGATCGGCCCGTTCCACATGGGCACACGGCGCGACTCCTTGAGCCGCATCTTGCCGGGCAGCTTCAGGTCCGGGGTCAACATCCACGCGGTCCACCCGGCATAGTGCTTCTTCCAATGGGTGGCCAGTTGCACAAAGAAGTCGCCGTCGCCATCATGGGTCTGCGCCAGTTCGCGCCCAGCCATCACCGGTAAGCGGTCGTCGGCAGGTCGCCTGGCCGCACCACGCCGCTGCTGGTCTGCAGCCTGGGCACCGGCAAACCCGGCCGTCGCAATACGCTCGCCATAAGGCGGGTTGACCAGCATGACACCGGGTACGCTGGAAGGGGGCATCCGCTGCAAGGCGTCTCCGCCGCGAAACTCGATGGCACCGGCAACCCCGGCGCGTTGCGCATTGCGTTGCGCAAAATCGACCATGCGGTGGGCTACGTCGCTGCCAAAGATGTGCGGCTTTGCGCCAGTTGGCAATGGCCGCTGGGCCTGGATTGCACCCTGTCGTATGGCCGACCAGACATGCTCCTGAAACGGTAGCATCTTCTCAAATGCAAACCGGCGCAGCGACCCCGGCGCGATATTGCACGCAATCTGTGCCGCCTCGATCGCAATGGTGCCGCTGCCGCAACACGGGTCATACAGAGGCGCAGTCGGGTCGTCGGCCCAGCCACTGGCGGCAATGATGGCTGCTGCCAGCGTTTCTTTGAGCGGCGCTTCGCCTTTGTCCTCGCGCCAGCCGCGTTTAAACAGCGCCTCTCCCGAGGTGTCAATGTAGAGCGACACGGTATCGGTGGTGAGGTGTGCGTAGATGCGGATGTCGGGCGATTGGGTGTCTACGTCGGGTCGCACACCGGAGGCCTTGGCGCGAAAGCGGTCGCACACCGCGTCCTTGACTTTTAACGCGGCGAAGTTCAAGCTGGTCAGCGGGCTGTGTTGCGCCGTCACTTCGACCTTGATCGACTGCCGGGGCGTGAACCAGATCTCCCAGGCCACCTCGCTGGCCGCGCGGTACAGATCCTGCTCATTGCGGTACTGCGCATGGAACAGCTGCACCAGCACGCGCTGGGCCAGGCGGGTGTGCAGGTTAAGCAGCAATACGTCGCGCCAGGTGGCCTGCAGCAACACTCCGCCGCGCCACTTTTGCACCTGCGCTGGTGCCTGGCAGGTGATGCGCCCGACCTCTGACGCAAGGTAGTCCTCGATACCCGCTGCGCAGGGCAAGAAGAGTTGCAGCTGGTTCAAACTTGCAGCCTCAATCCGAAAAAAGAAAGGATGTCACCTTGCGCATCACAAAGCCTTGCGCAGACTGGTCGGGGCAATACGCAGCCCCTCACGGTACTTGGCTACGGTGCGCCTGGCACACGCAATACCCTGCTCCTTGAGCATGTCGGACAACTGGTTGTCGCTGAGTGGCTTGGCTGAGCTTTCGGCGTCGATAAACTGCTTGATCAGCGCACGCACTGCTGTGCTGGACGCATTGCCGCCAGACTCGGTTCCCAGGCCCGAGCCGAAAAAATACTTCAACTCGAACGTGCCCAGTGGTGTCGCCATGAATTTGGCCGTGGTGACGCGGCTGATGGTCGATTCGTGCAGGCCCAGCTCGTCGGCAATCTCGCGCAGCACCAGCGGGCGCATCGCCAGCACGCCGTGCAGAAAAAAACTTTTCTGCCGCTCCACAATCGCCGTGCTGACGCGCAGGATGGTGTCAAAACGCTGCTGGATATTCTTGATGAACCAGCGCGCCTCCTGCAGGC
>JANOCN010000780.1:0-4834 GCA_031412185.1 Betaproteobacteria bacterium
GCCGGTGCCATCCGGTCCGCGGTGCCGCAAGCGGCTGGTGGCGTGCCGCGCGCGGTCCAGGTTCACCGGGCGGGCACGTTCGAAGACGACGAATAGTCCGCACATAAGGCGCTGGATTGTACGGTTGCAGTGGTTCGCGCCAGGCGGGACGATGCCGCCTCTAGAATCCCGCATGCGTATCGCTTTCTACGCGCCCCTCAAGCCCCCCACCCATGCCACGCCGTCTGGCGACCGGCGCGTAGCGCGGCTTCTGTTGCAGGCGCTGCAGATTGCCGGACATGCGCCGCGACTGGCCTCCGACTTTCGCAGTTTTGATGCCACCGGCGACGCGCTGCGCCAGGAACTGCTGCGCGCGCAAGGTGCAGTGATCGCAAATGCTTTGCTGAAACAGTGGCGCAATGGCCCGGCGGCGGAACGCCCTGAGCTCTGGTTTACCTACCATCTGTATTACAAGGCACCCGACTGGTTGGGCCCGCCCGTGAGCGCAGCGTTGGGCATTCCCTACGTGCTTGCCGAGGCGTCCTACGCACCCAAACGCGCTGGAGGTGCCTGGGCCATCGGGCACGAGGCCACGCGCTCGGCGATTGCGGCCGCAGCTCTGGTGTTGTGCCCGACCCGCGATGACCTGGCCTGCGTGCGCCAGGTGGCGGCAGAACACGCGCGCGTGGAGCAGCTTGCGCCGTTCCTGGACCCCGCCGTCTATCAAATTGCAGCGCTGGCCCGTGCAAGCCATCGGCTTGCATTGGCGGCGGCACAGGGCCTGGACAGCGCGGTTCCCTGGCTGCTGGTTCCCGCCATGATGCGGTTTGGCGACAAGCTGGCCTCCTACCGCATGCTGGCCGAGACCTTGCGTGCGCTGGCCGCCGTGCCCTGGCAACTGGTGGTCGCCGGGGACGGACCGGCCCGTGCAGAGGTAGAGCAGCTATTGGCGGGCGCGGCACCCGGACGTGTTCGTTACCTGGGCTTGTGTGCGGAAGACGTGATGGCGCGGCTTTACGCCGCATGCGATATGTGTATCTGGCCGGCGGTGAATGAAGCCTATGGCATGGCGATGCTGGAGGCGCAGGCGGCAGGCTTGCCGGTGGTGTCCTGTGCGGTACGGGGTGTACCCGACGTGGTGTGTCATGGCCAAACCGGCTTGCTGGCAGCGCCCGGCGATACGCGTGGCCTGGCGGACAACACCCGCTTCCTGCAGCAGGATGCGCCCCGGCGCGCCGCTATGGGACAAGCCGCCGCGCAGTTTGTTGAGCAGCAACGCAGTACCACGCAGGCGGCCCATCAGCTGAACCTGGCCTTTGCCACACTGCCCGCCCGTACGCCGATGGCACTTGCCAAAGGAGCGGCTGTATGACCCTGCTGGCGCTGCTGCGCCATGCCGAGACCGCGTGGAGCGCTGAAGGGCGCGTCCAGGGGCGCACCGACATACCACTGGGCCCTGCAGGCCATGCGGCACTGTCTGGTAAGCAATTGCCCGCCGAGGCGGCTGGTTTTCAGGTCGTGTCGAGCCCCCTGGTGCGTTGCACCGAAACCGCGCGGGCGCTGGGTTTGCGGGGGGTGCGGTTGGAGCCGCGAATTGCAGAAATGTCCTGGGGTCTGTGGGAAGGCCGGCGCCTGAGCGAGCTGCGCCGCGAACTTGGCGGGACGATGCAGGCCAACGAGGCACGTGGCCTGGATTTCACCCCGCCGCAGGGCGAGAGTCCGCGCCAGGTGTTGCTGCGGATACAGCCATGGCTGGCCGAAGTTGCCGCGCAGGGCGCGCCGACCCTGGCGGTCAGTCACCGGGGCGTGATCCGTGTCGTATTGGCCAGTGCCTGTGCCTGGGACATGCTTGGCAAGCCGCCGGCCAGACTGGACTGGAATGCGCTGCACCTGTTTGAGTTGACTGCGGCGGGTCAAGCGCGCGTCGTTCGCCTGAATGTGCCACTGGTCGCGGCACCGGTGGTGGTGTCTGCGGCGCATGGCTCAATACAGCCTGTATGACCGCGCGCCGCGTGCTGCTGTACGTCCAGCATCTGCTGGGCATCGGCCATTTGAAGCGCTCGGCAACCTTGGCCGACGCGATGACCCGCGCCGGACTGGAAGTCACGTTCGTCAGCGGTGGCTTCGAGGTTCCCGGCCTGGTTGTCAACGCCAGCCACATCGTCCAGTTGCCCCCGGCGGGCGCGGCGGACTTGTCCTTCAAGGTGATCCTGGACGCCAGTGGCAATCCGGTTGACGCGCAGTGGAAAGAGCAACGCACTGCACTGCTGCTCGAAGCGTGGCGTGTGGCCGATCCGCATGTGTTGCTGATCGAACTGTTTCCGTTTGGAAGGCGCCAGATGCGGTTCGAGCTGGTCCCACTGCTGGATGCCGCCAGCCAGGCCGCGCGCCGACCAGTCATCGTCTGCTCGGTGCGCGACATACTGGGAGGGGGGCAGAAAGACCCGGCCCGGCAGGACCAGATGCTGGAGCTTTTCGAGCGCTATTTCGACCAATTGCTGGTACACGGCGACCCCAGCTTGATCCCGTTTGACGAGACCTTTCGCCATGTTGCACAGCTGGGGAACAGGCTGCATTACACCGGCTACGTGGTGGATCGGCAGCCCCCGGCACTGACTGCAGAACTGGTTGGCAAAGACGAAGTCATCGTCTCTGTGGGCGGCGGCGCAGTCGGCCTGCAGCTACTGCAGACTGCGGTACGGGCACGCGCTTTGTCTGTGTTGTCACAGCACCGGTGGCGTCTGCTGGCGGGCAACCAAATCAACGACGCAGACTTGCAGCTGCTCAGCGTACTGGCGCACACACTGGGCGGCCCGGGCATTGTGGTGGAGCGCAACCGGCCGGATTTTGCCCAGTTGCTGGCCAACTGCCGACTCTCGGTCAGCCAGGGAGGTTACAACACGGTTATGGAAACACTGCAAGCCCATGCTCCCGCAGTTATTGTTCCGTTTGCGGGTGGCAGCGAAACCGAGCAAACGCTTCGCGCACGTCTGCTGGCGCAACGCGGCTGGATTGATGTGGTGCAAGAGTCGGCGCTGAACCCGCGCAGCCTGGCCCAGGCGATCAACCGCGCGTCGCAGCGTGTGCGCCTGACGGGTAACGTGAGCCAGTTGGATGGCGCAGAAAACAGTGCCGCCATGGTGGCAGACTGGGCACAGGCGCTTGCATGGTGAACGCCGCCTGGCAAGGTTTTCTGGGCGAGATCGACTGCTGGTGCGACGCAGGGCGGCTGGTCGAGTTCTGGTGGCGCGACGACGACGCCAGCCGGCCCGACCCGGCCCTGACCCGTTTGATCACGCTGGCCGAGACCATGGCGGTGCCGTTGGCGCTGGCGGTGATTCCTGCCGAGGCGCAGAGCCTCGCGTTTGCCGATCTTCCACAACAGATCTCGCTGCTGCAACACGGGGTTGACCACCGAAACCGCGCGGGCGCAGGCGAGAAGAAGACCGAGTTCAGCGTTGCGGAGCCGGTGCCCGACGCCATCGCGCGTTTGCTGGCGGGCCGGGCACGGCTCGAATCGCTGCTGGCGGTTCGCAGCCTGCCGGTGCTGGTGCCGCCCTGGAACCGCATTTCTGCACCACAGCTGGTGCCGCAGTTGCCAGCGGCAGGTTATTGCGGATTGAGCACTTTTGGTCCGCGGCGCCACCCCTTTGCGGCGCCGGGTGTGGCGCAGGTCAACACCCATGTGGACATCATCGACTGGCGCGGCACCCGCGGTTTTGCCGGAGAAGATGCGGTGCTTGCACAAGCGACCCAGCATTTGCTGGCGCGCCGCAACGGCGTGGCTGATACGGGCGAGCCTACCGGCTGGTTAAGCCACCATGCGGTGCACGACGCCGCAGCATGGGCTTTCATGGAGCGTCTTCTGGAGCGCACGGCCGGCATTCCGGGGGTGTCCTGGCGCAGCGCCGCGCAGTTGTTCCGGCCTGGCGTGGCGTGACCCGCGCTTGGGGGTAATCACGGGTGCCAAAGGCTGCAACGGCACGGCGTGGCCGCATTTCTTTCTTCTATACTCCAACGAGATAGTCATTGATCGAAGCACCCAGACCAGACCAACAAGACGGTGCGCGATACCAGGAAGCGGGTCCGTGGACTGCTGGCACTACCAGCGCAGCCGACCTCACTACACATTGGGCATGTCAAACGTTCTTACGGTCAAGGATCTGAAGGTCTACCTGAATGTAGATGCCGGCACGGTCAAGGCGGTCGATGGCGTGTCGTTCCGTATTCCGGCTGGCCGTACCATGGCGCTGGTGGGCGAATCCGGCTCCGGCAAGTCGATCGTGGCGCAGGCCATCATGGGTATCCTGCCGCGTGTTGCCCGCATAGAACAGGGCGAGATTCTTTTTCGCGACCCCAACAAACCAGGCCCCGAGGTAGACATCTCGCGGCTGGACATGTTGGGGCCTCAGATGCAGGCGATTCGCGGTGGCAGCATCTCGATCATCTTTCAAGAGCCGATGACGGCGCTTTCGCCACTGCACACGATCGGCAACCAGATCGGTGAAGCGCTTGCATTGCACCGCACCACACTGGGTAAGCACGAGCGAAGCGCGGCAGTGGTCGAGATGCTGCGCCTGGTCGGTTTCCCGAATCCGGCCAAAGCCGAACACACCTACCCGTTTGAGCTCTCGGGCGGGCTGCGCCAGCGCGCGATGATTGCCATGGCCCTGGTATGTCGCCCGGCTCTGCTGATTGCGGACGAACCCACGACAGCGCTGGAAGTGACAATCCAGGCGCAGATTCTGCAGTTGATCAAACAGTTGCAGAGCGAACTGCAGATGGCCATGATGATGATCACCCACGACCTCGGAATCGTGGCCAACATGGCCGACGAGGTGGTGGTGATGTACCA
>JANOCN010000781.1:0-6168 GCA_031412185.1 Betaproteobacteria bacterium
GTGTTGTAGGCTAGCTTCTGCGAGGACTTATGGTCAACCCAAAAGTACGCGTTTGTCCTGGCTGCAGCACAAACCCCCCCGGCTTATCTACAAGTGCTCCGTCAAATCCGGCCGGGCTCGGGTATCCGTGCCAAGGCTCGAAACAGACGAAAGGAGCGCCCGGCAAGCTCCATATGCCAAGCTGGGGACAATTGGCCCATCCGAGTTCAATGAACGGTCCGTGCTGGTCACCGAATATCAGGCTCCTGCTGCGCGTCGACTGAAAGACAAGGGCACCGTTGCCAAACAGACTACTGTCAAGTGCAAGGCGTGCACCGGACATATCGAGCGCTGCAGTGCCGGGCACCAGGCATCCAGCCGTATCGACCCTGAACACCTCCCCGTGCTCCGCATGTTCGAACTCGACGTAATGCGTCGCACCCTGCAGGCTTATAGCCGGGCTGGAAAAGCCAGGATGGAAGCCGAAGCTTGCAGGCATCGCGGTGGCACCGTGGTTGGCAATTCGTACTTCCTGTGCGAGGCATCCAGCGGTTAGCACAAAGCGCACGCGCAGTTCGAAATCGAACGGGTAGATCGCCAGGATTTCAGGCAGCGCACGCAGCCCAAGCTCGGCGCTGGAACGTGAGGCTTCGATCACGGTGAAGCAGCAATCTCTGGCAATACCATGTGGTGGAATGTGAAGCACGCGCCCGTCATGCACGATCTGTCCATCGCGCAGACGCCCAATGATCGGGAACAGCAGTGGAGCGCTGTACGGCCACCATCTCCGATCTCCATGCCAGATAAATTCTGTATCCCCATGCCGCAAGGACTTTAGCTCAGCCCCGCAGAGCGCAACCGTTGCCGACAAAGTCCCGGCGCTTAAGGTCAGGTGCGGTGAAGTATTCAACCAAAAACTCCCACTGGCGATCCCTCTACAGCCACTCTGAAAGCAATGACACATCCCGCCAAAGGCTCCGCAGCGCGCTGTGCTGCACCTAACCTGGAGGTCATGGAGGTTACAAACAGGGTCTTGTGATCCGCGCCGCCAAAGCAGCACATGGTGGGCTGACTGATGGGGAGCCGGTAACTTTCGATGTGCTCGCCATTGGTGTTGAATCGGTGAATCGCGCCACCAAATATTCCGCAACTCCAGTAGCAGCCTTCCTGGTCCATGGCAGCGCCATCGGGCATACCCATCGAATCCACGCGCCAGTCGAGCCATATTTCTGGCGTTGCCAGCGGGCCGAAATGCGCATCGAACGGCAGTGACCATACCTTGCCTTGGCCCGAATCGGAGAACACCATGCGGTCGCCTGCGGGCGACCACGCGATGCCATTGGGTACCAGCAAGTTTTCCATGAGCAGTTGCGGTGCTTGTCCGGATGCGAACCCGTAGATGGCTCCGACAGGACCGCGCCCGGGCTCCGGGTCCAGCATCCCGACCCAGAAACGGCCATCCGGGCCCGGCCTGCCATCATTGAAACGGCTCCTGATTGGCCTCTGGGGCATCTGCGCCAGGAGTTCGAAACGCGCGTCAGAAAGTTCGCGCGGCCAGCGCTGCAGTTCCTGGTCGGCCGCAACCAGCAGCTGCCGACCTTGGCAAAGCGCCAGAGAGCCAACCGCTGACCCGGCTTCGCGGCAAGCGTAGCGCCCGGTCGTGGGGTCGCCGCAAAACACTTCGCCCGAGGGAATGTCTATCCAGTAGAGCCGCGCGCTGGCCGCATCCCACAACGGGCTCTCGCCGACTTCGGTATCACATTCGAAAACACGTTCGACAGTCGGATGCAGAATTTCCACGCTCTTCATGCAACCGCCTTCGCGAGCTTCTGCTCCGGCGCGCCGAGTTCTGCGCTGATGGTCCGCGCTGCAGTGCGCACCCCCGTCAGGATGCGCTGGCGCTTGACTTCGGACTCGTCCATGAAAAAAGGCACGCTCAGGGCCGCAACGCAATGCCCGTCGGGGCCGAATACCGGGGCACTGATCGCCTCCACGCCCTTTGCAAACTCGCCGCGGTCGCTTGCGAATCCGGCGCTCTTCACCGCCAACAATTCTGCTTTGAGCTTGGTCTTGCTGGTGATCGTTTGCGACGAATGGCGCTCAAGTTTGGCTGGCAGCGCAGCCGCCAGCGCGTCGGCCGACAGATAAGCCGCCAGCACCTTGCTGGCCGCCCCGGCGTGCAGCGGAAAGCGCCGCCCGACCTGCGTGGACACCGAATAACTGGCCGGTGGAACTGCACTGAGCACGACCAAAGCGCAGCCTTGGTCCAGCACCGACAACTTCACGCTTAACTCAAGTTCGACCGCCAACGCATCCAGCGTTGGCCGTGCAATCGTCACCAGGTCGAACCCCTGCGGTACCGCCTGCGCCAAGCGTTTGAGTGCCGGCCCAAGTACGTAGGTCTGCTCCCCGGCCTTGGTCACGAACTGACCAGCTTCCAGAGAGTTGATCAACCGGTACACGGTCGAGCGCGGGACGGCGATTTCCAGCGCCAACTCGCGCAAACCTAGCGGGCGCGCCGCGCGCCCCAAAAAGTCCAGCACCTGGATGGCGCGGTCGACGGCTGGGATGCGGTGGTTATTCATGGGTGGCATTAGGGTTTTTCCCGATGTTTGCATTTTGATTGGCGTCGGCTACAATTCATATTCTAATCGACAATTCAAATGTGAACTAACGTTTTTTGAAGGAGACAGACATGCAGCAACGACGCAGATTTCTGGTGACGGCCGGTGCGGCAGCCGGCGCGATAGCGTTCCCGTCCTTCGTGCGCGCGCAGGCGCGCAGCATCACCTGGGTCACGCACCCGGCGATTTTTGGCGCCACCGGCGATGGGGAACTGCTCAAGCAGTTCGAAGCCAAGACCGGCATCAAGGTCGAAGTCGTCACCTTTCCCACCGACGCTCTGGCGCAGCGCCTGCAGTCCGAGTTCATTTCCAAAAGCACGGCTTTTGACGTCATGAATATTGCCGACGCCTTCTGGTCGCCCACATTCGCGCGTTTTCTTGAACCACTCGACGACCTGATGAAGAAGGCACCTTTGCCAAGCGGTGGCCTGAGTGACTTTTCTCCCGGCATGGTTGACTTTTTCCGCCTGCCGCAGGGCGGTAGCGGCACCGTCATGGCGATCCCGCTGCGAATGTCGGTGAGCTTGTTGTACTACCGCAAGGATTTGGTCAAAGCCAGCGGGCTTCCGTTACCCAAGACCTTGGAAGACTTCGGCAAGTTGGCGAAGGCGATGACGCGTGACGGCGTCAACGGTGCGGTGATCCAAGGCGGGCAGGGTTCGGTGGGTGTGCTGGACTGGTACGAACACGCCGCGCCATTCGGCGTGGACCTGCTCAGGGCGCCCGATCAGCGCCGCGCCGCTTTCAACACCCCGGCCGGTGTCGCGGCACTGGAACAGCGGCGCCAGTTCATCGCGGACGGCGTTGTCGACAAAGGCGCCATCGCTTACAGTTTTGACGATTCGATCAACGCGCTAAGCCAGGGCAAGGCCGCCATGAGTGTGATGTTTTCTGCTTACTGGCCGCGTTTTGAAGACGCCAAGCAGTCCAAGGTGGTCGGTGAGATCGGTTACGCGTCGCCGATGCGCGCCGACGGCGTCGACCAAGCCTACCCGGCCAGGGGTTGGGGGCTTGCGGTCAACAACGTATCCCAGAAGAAAGAGATGGCTTGGGAATTCATCCGTTTCATCAGTGACGCGCCACAGCAGAAATGGATGGGGTTGAACAAGGGCAATGCCGTGACCCGGCTATCGGTGCTCGGGGACCCCGAGTTCAAGGCTAAGGTACCGATTTCGGCAGCGCTGGCCACCACGCAACGCTACGCCAAGATGATGCCCAGCACGCCACAACTGCCCAAGATGTACGACGCGCTCGGCCGCCATTTGAGTGCGGCCTTGAGCGGTGCGTCCAAACCGGCGGACGCGTTGAAGCAGGCAGAGACCGAAGTCAACGCCTTGTTCAGCTGATGCACGCTTCAACGGGGTTGGTAATGCCGACCCCGACCATTTCCCCCGTGGCGCATAGGCCGCGCTTGCAAGGCGTCTGGCCCTATCTGCTGGTAGCGCCGGCGTTGCTGGTGCTGCTGGTCACCGTCGCCTATCCGATCGGCTTCAACCTGTTCGCCTCGCTGCATCGGTGGAATATGCTCGAGTCGGACACGCCACAGGCGTTTGTCGCTTTCGACACCTTGCTGAAGATCGCGCAAGAGCCGACCTTCTGGCATGCGCTGCGCACCACGCTGGTCTTTACTGTGATTGCGGTTTTCGTCGAATTCACAGCAGGCATCGCATTGGCGTTCCTGGTCAACGAAGACATCCATGCCGGGCGCTTCATCCGGACTTTGCTGGTGGCTCCAATCATGGCGACGCCGCTGGTGGTGGCGCTGGTGTTCAAGCTGATCTGGCATTCGCAATTCGGCATCGTCAATTACGTCATCACCCAGGTCGGGTTTGCTCCGGTTGCCTGGCTGGCCGAGCCGGTACCCGCCATGATCACCGTGCTGTCGGTGGAGATATGGCACAACACCTCGTTCGTGTTCCTGGTTATTTTGGGGGCGCTGCAGATGTTGCCGCGCTCGCCGTTCGAGGCCGCGCAGGTGGAGGGGGCCTCCTGGTGGCAGCGCACGCGTTACATTGCCCTCCCCATGCTGCGCCCGGCTATTCTGGTGGTGCTGCTGTTTCGGGTGGTGTTTGCGATCCGGGTCTTCGACGAGATCTACGTACTGACGCGCGGCGGTCCGAACGGCGCTACCGAGACCATATCGATACTTCTCTACCGCTCCGCGTTCGAGCGTTTCGAAGTCTCCGAAGCCGCCGGGCTGTCGGTGATCCTGCTGGTGCTCACGGGCCTTGCCGCCTGGTTGCTGATCCGCAACCTGTACGGGAGCAAGGCATGAGCGCGACACGCGACTCCAGCAACACCACGCTTGAGTCGCAGCGCATCGTACTGACGATTATTGCCGCAGCGGCTGCGGCGGCGACCTTGTTCCCGATTGTCTGGATGCTGATGATCTCGCTCAAGACACAACGCGAGGCCTTGGCCTTCCCGCCGACCTTCATATTCGAGCCGATCCTTGATGCCTACCGCGCGGTCTGGGCGCGTAACGGTTTTACCCCGGCTTTGCTCAACAGCCTTATTGTGAGCACGCTTACCCTGGCGGTTTGCCTGGTGGTAGGGTTGCTGGCCGGCTACGCCCTTTCACGCTTTCGTTTTCGTGGTGCCGATTCGATTCTTTTTGCCGCCTTGGCAACCAGAATCTTCCCTCCGGTTGCGCTGGTGATCCCCTATTACCTGAACATGCAGTGGCTCGGCTTGCAGGACAGTATCTTCGCCTTGGTGATGGCCTACGTAGCCATGAACACGCCTCTGGCGATCTGGATGCTCAAGGGTTATTTCGACGCCATTCCGCCCGATCTGGAAAACTGCGCAATGGTTGACGGGGCCAGCCGCTGGCAGGCGGCCACGCGCATTACCCTGCCGCTGATCGCGCCTGGCATCGCTGCTACCAGCGTGTTTGTGTTCGTTGGTGCCTGGAACGAGTTCCTGTTCGCGATTACGCTGACCTCCAAGTCCGCGCGCACGCTGCCGACCGTGATTGCCGAGTTCATCGGCGACACCGGCATCGAATGGCCGCAGATCATGGCTGCCTCAACGATTGCGCTGACACCGGTTTTGATTGCCACGTTCGCCCTGCAACGCCACATCGCCAAAGGCATGACCGCCGGGGCGCTGAAGGGTTGACCCATTCTTTCTCTGTAAGCACGATTACTTCAACTCAAGGAAACCTCATGTCAGCCATTCAGGAAACCGGACTGCAACGCGAAGCGAAGATGATGAACCTGGAGCGCTTGATCCGGTCCAGGGAAGTCGTGCCCGAAGTGTCGTTCCCGGTGCCGGACGAAGAATTGCTGTCGCGTTTCGAGCGTTTGTACGCGGGCGCTCTGAGCGACGTGCTGCGCGAGTGGGTTTTGCTCGATCAAGCCCTGCCGGGCTACATGCAGCCGCTGCGCCCGGAGCGCAGCGTTGCAGGCTTTGCCTTTACGGTCAAGAGTGCGCCAAGTACCAAGGTCAACGGCGAACTCACCTTCCGTGGCCAGATGCTCGACGAAATGCCGAAGAACGCCATGGTCTGCTGGGATGCGTCGGGCGACACTGACGCCACCATGTGGGGTGGTGTGATGACTGC
>JANOCN010000782.1:0-6521 GCA_031412185.1 Betaproteobacteria bacterium
CGATGTGGGTCTTGCTGGTGGGTGGGTTCGCGGGCGGCTTCGCCACCCTGTTTCCGCTGGTGCTGGCGGCCCGTGTGGCCGAGGGCCTGGCAGCCGGGGTGGTGCAACCGATCCCGGCCATCATCATCATGCGGGCTTTCGAGCCCCACGAACAACCACGCGCCATGAGCATCTTCGGGCTGGGAGCGGTGCTGGCCCCGGCCCTCGGCCCGAGTATCGGGGGGTTGCTGGTGGAGTGGTTTGGCTGGCGCTCTATCTTCTTCATGGTGGTTCCGTTTTGCCTGGTGGCGCTGTGGATGTCGACGCGTTTTGTTCCCACCGGAGTTCCGGGCAGCGTGGGCAGCAACCGCGAGCGGGCGGCACTGGACTGGCCGGGTCTGCTGCTGGCCGGCACCGGCACTTTGAGTCTGCTCAACGGTCTGGTTGAGCTGCACGGTGGACCATCGCTGCAAGCTGTGGCGCTGCTGGTGTGTGCGCTGGCGGCATTTGCCTGGTTTGTGTTGCGCCAGCAGCGCCTGGGCGCTGCAATGGCAAGCGGCAAACCGGTTGAACCCCTGATGAACCTGGCGCTTTTTTCGGACCGCCGTTTCGCCATGGGCAGCCTGGTGGCGTTTATCTATGGCGCCGCATTGTTTGGGTCCACTTACCTGCTGCCGGTGTACATGCAGGTGGGACTGCAATTGTCGCCGTCGCATGTCGGCACCATTTTGCTGCCCGCTGGCGTGGCTTTGGCCTGCACCATCGGTCTGGCCGGCCGTTTTGCCGCCTGGCAACCCACCCACGTGCTGGTCAGTCTGGGGTTGGCGTTGTTGGCGGCGTCGTTCGCGCTGGTGCTGACGGTGCATTTGGCGACCGCGCTGTGGGTTCTGGTGGCCTACACCGTACTGGGGCGCATAGGCCTGGGCTTCATCCTGCCCTCGCTCAATCTGGGTGCCATGCGCGGCCTGGACCGGGACCTGATTGCGCAGGGGGCCAGCGCCATCAATTTCGTGCGCATGCTGGGCGGGGCGGCTGGTGTCAGCGTGTGCGGCATCGTGCTGGAGTGGCGGCTTGCTGCCCACGGGGATTCGCTGGCCAATACGCGCAGCAGCGCGGCGCGGCTGGCCGCCTTCAACGAGTCGTTCCTGATGCTGGCCGCCCTGTGTCTGCTTGCGCTGCTGGCGGCTTGGCAACTGCGCGCGCCGGTGCGCACAGTCCGATAGCCCCGTCGCTCCATAGCCCCTGAGCCTGAAAGGCGGGCGATGCGCCCGCGCCGGGCGTGGCCACGGCTGCGGGGAATCATGCCGCCGAGCGCCAGTCTTGCGGCCGGGTGGCCAGCGCCCGCTGGACAATGGCGGTGACCATGGCCCGTTCTTCGCCGACCAGTGGCAGGCGCGGGCGGCGCATGTGTTCGGTGCCCACACCCACCAGCGTTTCCAGGAGTTTCAGGTTCTGCACCAGTTTGGTCGACACGTCCAGATGCAGCATCGGCGTCATCCACTGGTAGAGCTTCAAGGCCTCTTTGAACCGGCCAGCTTTCATCAGGTCGTACAGTGCCACGGTCTCGCGCGGGAACGAAGAACCCACGCCCGCCAGCAGCCCGTCGCAACCCAGGGCCAACGCCTCGTAAGCCAGATCGTCCACGCCAATGAATAGCTGGTAGCGGTCACCCAACAGGTTGCGCAGGTCGGTGATGCGGCGGATGTTGTCGGTGCTTTCCTTGATGGCGACCAGCCATTCGCAGTCGGCCAGCTCCAGCATATGTTCCGGCCGCAGGTCCACCCGGTAGGCTACCGGGTTGTTGTAGACCATCAACGGCCGTTGCGCAGCACCGGCCATGGCGCGCACGTTGGCCATCGCCTCGCGCGCGTCGGCCACGTAGATGACCGACGGCATGACCATGTAGCCGGCCACGCCCAGCTTGTTGACGCCGTCTATGTAACGCAACGCCTCGCGGGTGCTGGATTCCGACACATTGGCGAGCACCGGCACGCGCCCAGCGGCTGCGTCCAGCGCAATCCGTGCAACTTCAATCTTTTCTTCAAGGGAAAGCGTGCTGGCTTCGCCCAGCGAACCGCAGGTCACCACGCCATGGATGCCGTTGCGGATCTGCATGTCGATGTGGCGCGCTGTGCCCTCCGCGTCAATACGCTCGTCGGCATGAAATTTGGTAGTCACGGCGGGGTAGATGCCGCACCATCTGGGGTTGGACATGAAGATCTCCTGGAGGTGAAGGCGCGCGCGCCGTGGTCAAAAAATGTGGTGAGCTGTGGCGTGAGGAAGCAGTAATCGAGAACAAGACATTGGATCTGTCACTCGTGTTGGGCTGTGAGTATGCCGCCAATAGTGTTGGTGCCATGTTGAACAGCGCGCCCGACACTTGTGCTCCGCTATAAACTCGGGCCATGTGCCAACTGCTTGGGATGAACAGCCGATTGCCGGCCAGCCTGCATTTGAGTTTCACCGGCTTTTCACAGCGCGGCGGCTGTACCGACCACCACTCCGACGGTTGGGGCATTGCCTTCTTCGAGAGCAATGGCAGTCAACCCGGCAAGGGCATGCGTTATTTCGTGGATAAACAGAGCGCCGCCACCTCGCCGATTGCGCAGATGCTGCGCAGTTACCCGATCAAGAGCCACAACGTAGTGGCCCATGTTCGCAAAGCCACCGTGGGCCAGGTGACACTGGAGAACAGCCACCCGTTTGTGCGTGAGTTGTGGGGCCGCTACTGGGTGTTTGCGCACAATGGCGACCTCAAAGACTTTGCGCCCACGCTGCACGGCAGCTTCAAGCCGGTAGGCGACACCGACAGCGAATGGGCGTTTTGCTGGCTGCTGCAGGAAATCGCCAAATCCCACGCCGGTGTGCCCAGCGTGGGCGAACTCAGCTTGACGTTGGCCGAGCTGGTACCCAAGATATCGCGCCACGGCACCTTCAACTTCCTGCTGAGCAACGGGCAGGCCTTGTGGACACATGCCAGCACCAACCTGCATTACCTGGTGCGCCAGTTTCCATTCTCAGAAATTCACCTGCGCGATGAAGACGTCAAGGTAGACCTGGCCGAGCTGAACGGGCCGGAGGACCGGCTGGCGATCGTGGTCACCGAGCCACTAACCACCAACGAGAACTGGATTCGCCTTCCACCCGGTGAACTGGTCACTTTTGTTGATGGCAGCCCAATGAGCAATCCGCAGGGCGCGAGTTCGTGCAACGCTGAACACGGAGCACTGGGATAACGCTGTCCCGTCTGAAACGCGTTTTCGCAGCTACCGGGTCATCGATGGCGTCAAGGTCTGCAGCCGAGCATCCCCTTCTTGCTGTTTTCGTAGTAGGTCAAGTCACCTGGGCAAATCGGCTTCTTGTCCGGTGTCGCCGTGCCCGCCTTGGCCGTACAACTGTAGGCCCCGGTCTTCTTGACAACCGACTTCAGGTTGAGCTTCCAGTTTTCGGGGCACAAAGGGCCGCCAAGCGGCTTGGCCATGGTGGTCGGCGAAGTCGCGGCCTGAATTGGTACGGGAGGGGGTGGTGCCACCACTTTGAGTGCTACGGTGATACCTTTGCCGATACACGGCAGGCTGCTTTTTATTTTCTGCGGGTCCGCAACCACCTGGTAGTCGCCCGGTTTGGCGTAAACATGGGTCGCCTTGTAGGGGATGGCGTTCTTGTCCTGCACACGGATTTCGGTAATGGCGCCATCGCCCCACTTCACGCGCATGCCGCAGTTGGCCTGGTCGGCGGCCTCCAGCCCGACGGTGGCGGTGACGTTTTGGCCGGTTTGCGCCTGCGCCAGGTCCAGTTTCATGTCTTTCAGGGTCTGGGCCGATACGCTGGTGGCCACCAGCGACAGCGCGATCAACAGATTCTTCATGGAGTCTCCTTGCGGTTGTGGTGCACCGTTTATAACGCAGCTTCAAGCGCATCCGCAAACATGGCGGCCACGTCAAAACCGGTCTGCTCGGTGATCTCCTGAAAACAGGTCGGGCTGGTAACGTTGATCTCGGTCACACAATCGCCGATAACGTCGATGCCCGCCAGCAGCAGGCCGCGCGCGGCCAACACTGGGCCTATCGATTCGGCGATTTCGCGGTCGCGCGGCGAAATCGCCTGGGCCACACCCTTGCCGCCTACTGCCAGGTTGCCACGCACTTCCCCGCCCTGGGGTATGCGTGCCAGGCAAAACGGCACCGGCTTGCCACCAATCACCAGCACCCGCTTGTCACCCTGGGCGATTTCGGGCAGGAACTTCTGCACCATCACCGACTGTGCGCCGCCCGCGTTCAAGGTCTCGGTAATAGCGCCCAGGTTGAGCCCGTCTTGTTTCACGCGGAATATGCCGGTGCCACCCATACCGTCGAGCGGTTTGAGGATGATGTCCCGGTGTTCAACATGAAAGCGTTTGATGTCGTCGGCGTTGCGCGTGACGAGGGTCGGGCCGATGAACTCCGAAAACTCCAGTATCGCCAGCTTTTCCGGGTGGTCGCGCAGGGCGCGCGGCTTGTTGAAGACCTTGGCCCCTTCGCGCTCGGCCTGCTCCAGCAGATGCGTGGCATAGAAATATTCGGGGTCAAACGGCGGGTCCTTGCGCATCACGACCGCGCCAAAATCCTTCAGCGCCTGCTCGGTCTGCCCCACCGGCCCAGCGCTCTCGAACCAGCGCTTTGGGTCGCCGGTCAACACAATGGTGCGGGTGGCCGCAGTAACCACGCCACCCCGCGCCCACGACAGGCCCCTGGGTTCACACGCTGCCAGCGTGTGGCCACGTTGCTGCAGCTCCCGCATCATGGAAAACGTGGTGTCTTTGTAAATCTTGAAAGACTCAAGGGGATCGGCGACAAACAGGATGTGCATGGAGATTTCGGTTCAGGTAGCTCGGCGTCTGTATTGTTGCACCGCAAGCGCAAGCGCACCGGCCACCACCCCCCAGAAGGCAGAGCCCACACCTGCAATCACCACACCGCTGAGCGTTACCAGAAAGGTGATCAGCGCCGCCTCACGGTGCGGCTCCTCGCGCAGCGCCACCGACAGCGCGTTGCCTATGGTGCCCAGCAAGGCCAGCCCCGCGATGGCAGCCACCAGTTCCTTCGGAAACGCCGTCAGGACGCCGGTAATCGCCGCGCCGAAAATACCGATCAGCACATAGATCGCCCCACATGACACGGCCGCCGTGTAGCGCCGGGCGGGGTCTTCGTGGGCTTCGCGGCCCATGCAGATGGCGGCGGTGATCGCGCTCAGGTTCAGCGCAAATGCGCCGAACGGTGCCAGTACCAGCGTGGCCAACCCGGTGAGGGTGATGATCTTCGACACCGGTATGCCGCCCGGCCCGGCATAACCCGCCGCCTGAATCGCGGCCACGCCAGGCAGGTTTTGCGATGCCATCGTCACGATGAAAAGCGGAATCGCCAAACTCACTGCGGCACTCCAGCTGAACTCTGGCGCTACAAATACCGGCACGGCCAGACCCAGCGAAACCCCCGACATACCCAGCTCACCACGCGCCGCGACAAAGACGATACCCACCAGCAACGTCACCACCACGGCGTACCTCGGCAGCCAGCGTTTGCTGACCAGGTAGCTGCCCAGCATCAGCAACACCAGCGGCAGTGCCGTCTGGGCGGCCATGAACGCTTGCAAACCGAACCGGGTCAACACACCTGCCAGCAGCGCTGACGCGACGGCCATCGGTATGCGGTTCATGATCTTCTCGAACCAGCCGGTGACGCCAAACAGCGTAATCAGCACCGCGCAAAGCATGAACGCACCCACCGCATCGGCCATCGTGAACCCGCCGGCCAGGCCTGCCGTGGCCAACACCGCAGCACCCGGGGTAGACCAGGCCACCATGACCGGTTTGCGCAACCAGAGCGAAGGCACCAGCGAACACAGGCCCATGCCCAGCCCAAGCGCCCACATCCAGGACGCAACTTGCTCCGGGCTTGCGCCAAACGCGAGTGCGGCCTGGAACACAATCGCCACCGAACTCGTGAAACCTACCAATACGGCGACGAAGCCGGCCGTGACCGCCGAGGCGCTGACGTCTTTAAGAAGCGGCATCCGCTCAGATTTCTACCTTGGAGCCGAGCTCCACCACCGCGTTGTTGGGCAGATTCAGGAAATCGGCCGCGCCACTGGCGTTGTGGTGCATCTGCGCGAACAGTTTCTCGCGCCACTGGGCCATGCCGCTGCCAATGGTCGGTACCACGGTGTCGCGCGACAGGAAATAACTGGTGTTCATTTCCTCCAGCTCGCAGCCCTGGCCCCTGATCTGCTGCAGCGCCTTGGGCACATCCGGGTCGTTCTTGAAACCGTAATGGATCACCACCTGCCAGCACTGGTGGCCGAGGGACTCGATTTCGAGACGTTTGTCCAGCCTGATCCAGGGCACCTCGTGGTTGCGCACTGTCACAAAGAGGTTGTTCTCGTGCAGCACCTTGTTGTGTTTGAGGTTGTGCAGCAGCGCATTGGGCACGGTACCACTCTCTGCGGTAAGAAACACTGCGGTGCCCTGCACACGCACCGGCGGACTCACAAACACCGCCCCCAAA
>JANOCN010000783.1:0-4151 GCA_031412185.1 Betaproteobacteria bacterium
CCTGGTTCAGACCGCTCTTGATAACCGCCTGGCGCGCCGGGTTTTGCCCTGAGCCTGCAGCCAGCACCTGGCCCATGATGACTTCGCCCATCAGGTCAGCCGACAGGCCGCTGCGCTTGAGCACTTCGGCAATCACTGCGGCACCAAGTTCGGTGGCGGGGGTCCTGGCCAGACTTCCGCCGAATTTGCCAACTGCAGTGCGGGCGGCAGAAACGATAACGATGTCTTCCATGGTGTGCTCCTGTGTGGTTCGCTATGAAAATGATTCTGCGCTCAAGCCTTGGCTTTGACATAACGGCCCGGTGCCGCTTCGATGGCCTTGAACTTACCGCGCCCGTAGGCTTTTGGTGCAGCAATCTGTTTGCCGGCGTGGCCCTTGAGCCAAGCCGCCCAATCGGTCCACCAGCTACCGGGGTGCTCTTTGGCTGCCGCAATCCAGTCGTCCACTTTGGCCGGGAACTTGTCTGCCGGACCAATCCAGTGGCTGCGCTTGTTTTTGACTGGCGGGTTGATCACACCGGCAATATGGCCCGAGGCCCCCATCACAAAACGCTTCCTGCCCGGCAGATGCTGGGTCGATGCATAGGCACCGCCAATCGGCACAATATGGTCTTCTCGCGAGCCATAAACGTATACCGGCAGGTCGAGCTTGCGAAAATCGATTTTCTCGCCACACACCGTGGCTTTGCCGGGCTGCACCAGGCGGTTCTCCAGGTAGGTATTGCGCAGGTACCAGGCATAAAACGGCCCCGGCAGATTGGTCGAGTCGCTGTTCCAGTACAACAGGTCAAATGGCGGCGGCGTTTCACCCTTGAGGTAGTTGCCCACGACGTAGTTCCAGACCAGGTCGTTGGGTCGCAGGAATGAGAAGGTAGACGCCAGATCACCCCCTTTCATCATGCCGCCGGCACCCATTTCGTTCTCGCGGTGTTTCACGAACGCCTCGTCTATGAACAGATCCAGAATGCCGCTGTCGGAAAAGTCCAGCAGCGTGGTCAGGAAAGTAGCACTGGCGACCGGCTTTTCGCCGCGCGCCGCCAGCACCGCCAGCGCGGTGGCAAGGATGGTGCCGCCGACACAAAAACCCAGCGCATTGATGGTCTTGGCACCGGTGACCTCACGCGTCACCGCAATCGCCTGGATAGCCGCGTCTTCGATGTAGTTGTCCCAGGTCTTTTTGGACAAAGTGTCGTCCGGGTTGCGCCAGCTCACGACAAAGGTGCGATGGCCCTGCTGCACCGCGTATCGGATCAGCGAGTTGTCGGGTTGCAGGTCAAGAATGTAGAACTTGTTGATACACGGCGGGATCAGCAAAAACGGCTTTTCAAACACTTTGGCAGTGAGGGGTTTGTATTCGATCAGCTGGAACAACGCGTTCTCGAACACTACCGCACCCTCGGTAGTGGCGACGTTTTTACCCACTTCGAACAGGCTCTCATCGGTCATGGACACATGGCCCTGGCCAATGTCGTGCATCAGATTCTGCAAACCCTTGGCAATACTCTCGCCCTTGGTCTCAATCGCTTTCTGCTGGGCCTCGGCGTTGAAGGCCATGAAATTGCCGGGCGACGTGGCCGCCGTCCACTGCTCCACGGCAAAGCGTACCCGTGCGCGCGTTTTTTCGTCAGCCTGCACGGCATCGGCCAAGCCCAAAAGCGCGCGTGAATTAAGCAAGTAGGCCGCCGCCGTGTAAGCCGACATCGGATTGGCGCTCCAGGCCTGGTTGGCGAAACGTTTGTCGCTGTCGAGCGGCTTGCCGGTGAGTGTCTGGGTCCACAAAGCCGCCATGTCCTGCAGGTACTGCTGCTGCAATTCCTGCAGTTTGACCGGAGAAAACTCGATCTGCGGCAGTTGCGGAAGCGCCTGGCGCCAAAATTCGGGTGTGTTCTGGTTCATGGGCTTTGTCGAATCATTGGTTGGCACTGACAATGCGCCAAGTATCTCAGCTTTGTCATTTCAGAATCGCGACATTTCCCCGGTAAAAACCCGTGTACATCATACCGATCGCATGGCTCTACGTCACCGTCATGATGGCTGTGGCCGAAGCCACGAACAGCAATGGAAGCGTACTCGGCGCCATCGTGACTTTTGTGCTGTATGGCCTGCTTCCCGTAGCGCTGGTGGTATACCTGATGGGGTCGCCCGCACGCCGCAGAGCCAACAAGGCGCGCGAAGCACGCTCAACCGATCCAGATGCAGGCAGCCATGCGCCCGCTGCCCCCGAGCAGGACGGTGTCGCGCCGGTGAGAAAAGAACCGTGACGGGTTGCTGACCGTGCACCATGGTCGGCTGCTGTCGTTGCCATAGATGCGCGTGACGCCCAATGTTCGCAAGCGCACACGCGCCAGGGCGGCCAGGTCGGCGAACCATTTGCCGCCCTTTGTGGGCACAAAACACGGCTCCACGCTGGCGTCCGCCGACAAGAAGGCGTCACGCACCTCCGGCCCCACCTCAAACGCCTGGGGCCCGATACACGGGCCAAGCCAGGCCAGCGTATTCGGGGCCACAGGTGCCACTTCCCCAGCTTCTTCCGGATGTTTTGAGGTGCGAGGCGATTGGCTCAGCACCAGGGCCTCGAAGCAAGCAAAATTGCGCTCCAGAACACCGTGGGCCAGACCACGCCAACCCGCATGGGCAGCAGCGACAACCAGGCCGCTGTTGTCGGTCAGCAGCACCGGCAGGCAATCAGCTACTCGTATGGTGCACACCACGCCGCGCGTGGCGCAGACCACGCCGTCGGCCTCCAGAGCGGCAGCATCGGCGCGTGGCGCTGCGGCCAGTTCCACCGTCTGCACGCCATGCACCTGGCTCACATAGACAGGAGCCACGCCCAGCGCCGCTTGCAGCCGCGCCCGGTTGGTGTCTACTGCCGCCGGATCGTCAGGCGATGGGCGACCCAGGTTAAGGCTGTCAAACGGAGGCTGGGAGACGCCCCCGGCACGCGTAGTGAACACGGCGTGGACGTGCTTCGGTGCCGGCCAATCCGGCACCAACCAGTCAGGATCAAAAATAGCCCCCACTCACGCCTCGTAGTCCGGACATGCCGAGGGCTGCGCCTTCTGGAAGGCGTCTAGTTGCATACACGCGTCAAATGCCGCCATGGTCCGCGGCAGGCCGCTGAAGTCGGTGTCAAAACGTTTGCCGTTGAAAATCTGCGGCACCAGGCAGCAGTCGGCCAATGTTGGTGTGTCACCCCAGCAAAAGCGCGACGCCGGATGCTGCGCCAGCTGGCGCTCGAAACTCAACAGCCCATCGCGCACCCAGTGGCGGTACCAGGTGTTCTTGGGCTCTTCGCCCACCTTGAGTTCTTTCACCAGATACTTCAGCACCCGCAGATTATTGAGAGGATGGATTTCGCAAGCAATGCTTTGCGCCAGGGCACGCACGCGCGCGCGGCCGAGCGTGTTCCCGGGCAGCAGAGCCGCGCCTGGGTAGGTCTCGTCCAGGTATTCGATGATGGCCATCGACTGCGACAAGCGGATGTCTCCGTCTTCCAGCGTCGGCACCAGGTTGTCGGCGGCGATGGCCGCATAGCCCGGCAGCTTGTGATCGCCGCGTGCAATATGGACCGCCACGTATTCGTAGGGTAGGCCTTTGAGGGCCAGCGCTATCCGGACCCGAAACGAGGCCGAGGAGCGGAAGTAGTTGTAGAGCTTCATGGCTACAGCATAAACCGGAAGCATGGGCAGGCTGGTCCACCCCGACACGGTCAGCTCGGAAACATCTCGCGCAGCTTGAGTTTCCAGAATTTGCCGGTGGATGTGCGCGGCACTGTGGCGATCACTTCATAACGGTCCGGTAGCTGCCATTTAGCCAGACCGTGTTGCAACAAGTGCGCGGCAAGTTCTGCCGGAGTCGCGGAGTGGCCGGGCTTCCACACCACGCAGGCGAGCGGCCGTTCGCTCCATTTTTCGTCGGGAATGGCGATCACTGCGGCTTCGGCCACCGCCAGATGGGCCATCAATGCATTCTCGAGATCGACCGAACTTATCCACTCCCCGCCCGACTTGATCAAGTCTTTGGTCCGGTCGGTGATACGCACGAAACCCAGCGCATCCATGGTGGCCACGTCACCCGTGCGCAACCATCCGTCGGGCGTGAACTTGTCTGGCGTCACCGCAACCTCGTGGTACGAACCCGTGATGAACGGC
>JANOCN010000784.1:0-2745 GCA_031412185.1 Betaproteobacteria bacterium
CGCTCCCCGCGCGATGGACCCTGGCGTGACGTCTCCGGCCACCTGTACCGCATCGGCGCCACCGCGCTGCCGATTACTGCGCTCGTGGGTTTTCTGATTGGTGTGGTGCTGGCGTACCTGATGGCGCAGCAACTGCGCAAGTTCGGTGCCGATGCATTCATCGTCGACGTATTGGGCATTGCACTGATCCGCGAACTCGGGCCGGTGTTGGCCGCGATTCTGATCGCTGGGCGATCAGGATCGGCCATCACGGCGCAGATCGGTGTCATGCGGGTCACCGAAGAGCTCGATGCCATGCGCGTGATGGGAATCGCTCAGGGGTACCGGCTGGTCATGCCGCGCGCGCTGGCGATGGCCATCGCGATGCCATTGGTGACGGTGTGGACCACCGTGGCGGCCCTGTTTGGCGGTGTGTTGGCGGCAGACCTGGCGATTGGCATCACACCGGCATATTTTCTTTCGGCCTTGCCCGCAGCGGTCGAGGTCGCCAACCTGACGCTGGCGGTTATCAAGTCGGTAGTTTTTGGCGTGCTGATTGCCCTGGTGGGTTGCCACTACGGGCTGCGCATCAAACCCAATACCGAGAGCCTGGGGCAAGGCACCACCGCATCCGTCGTGACCTCGATCACCGTGGTGATTCTGGTGGACGCATTGTTCGCGGTGGTGTTCAAGGATGTGGGGATATGAACGCCGCAAACGAGGCTACAGGTTATGGGGCAGATCAATTTTCCGCCGGGCCGCCGCAAGGAAAATTAGCCCCCTCGGGGGGCAGGGCAGTACACGAAGTGACAAGCGTGGGGGCCATATCTGCGGTAGTTGAAATTGAGAAGCTGTGGTCGGTGTTCCAGGTGGCGGGCCGCGAAATCGTTGTGCACAAGGACCTGGATCTCACTATTGAGCGGGGTGAACTGGTCTCGCTGGTGGGGGGCTCGGGCAGTGGCAAGACGGTGATGCTGCGCACCATACTCGGGCTGGAGCAGCCTGCGCGTGGAACCGTCACGGTGCTCGGCAAACCGGCCGAACATCTGTCGGACGCCGGTGCTGCCAGCCGGGTCGGCATGTTGTTCCAGCACGGCGCGCTGTTCTCCGCTTTCAGCGTGCTCGACAATATTGCATTCCCGCTGCGCGAACTGAAGACTTTCCCGGAAGACCTGGTGCGTGATGCCGCGCTGGTCAAGCTGCAGATGGTGGGGCTGGATACGGTGCACGCGCACAAAATGCCGGCCGACCTGTCGGGTGGCATGATCAAACGGGTGGCGCTGGCGCGTGCCTTGATCATGGACCCGCCTCTGTTGCTGCTCGACGAGCCCACCGCCGGGCTGGACCCGGACAGCGCCGACGCGTTTTGCGCCCTGATCCGTTCCCTGCACCGGGAGTTGGGTTTGACGGTAGTGATGGTCACGCACGATCTGGATACATTGTTCGAACTCAGCACGCGGGTTGCAGTGCTGGCCGACAAACACATGATCGTGCACGGGGCGCCGAAAGATGTGATTGCGTTCCCGCACCCGTTCGTGCACGAGTTTTTTCTGGGTGAACGCGGCCAACGTGCGATGGAGCTGTTGCGTGAATACCCGTTCGCGGTGTAGAAAGAAAATCTTATGGAAAACAAGTCCCACGCCTTTGCGGCCGGTCTGTTCGTCTTGCTTGTCACCGGCCTGCTGGTCGCGCTGGCGGCCTGGCTCACGCGGGACACCGGTGTGCACCGGGTGTACGACATATCCAGCGCCGAGGCGGTCAACGGGCTGCAGCCCCAAGCCGCCGTGCGTTACCGTGGCGTGACCGTGGGCAAGGTCACAGCCATCGGTTTTGATCCCAAGACCATCGGTAACGTGCTGGTGCGCATCGCAGTCGACGAGACCGCACCGGTAACCCGGTCAACTTTCGCCACGCTGGGCTTTCAGGGCGTGACCGGCCTGGCCTTCATTCAGCTCGACGACACCGGGGCGTCCAAAGTCGCGCTGGCCTCGGCCGACGCAGAGCCGGCGCGTATTCCGATGCGCGCCAGTTTGTTGTCCAAGTTGTCCGACCAGGGGGTCGCGATCCTGGAGCAACTGGAGCAGACCAGCCAGCGCGTGAACCTGCTGTTGGCACCCGACAACCAGAAACAGCTGATGGCAACCATCGGCGGCGTGGGCCAGGCGGCACAGAGCATGCAGCAGTTGTCCGAGCGCGCGCAGCAGCTCTCGGGCACCATGGACTCGTTGCTGCGCGCGCAGCTTGGGCCCGAGCGGGTGAGTATTCCCCAGTTTGTCGCCGACACCACCGCAAGTGTCAAAGCCCTGCAAAAGACCTCCGAAGGGGTTGACCAGACAGCCGCAGAATTTCGCAAAACGGCGGCCGAATTTACCCGTGTAGCCGAGCGCTTGAATGCCCAGGGCGGCGTGATTGATCGAATGGCCGACGGGGCTACTGCCCTCACCGCTGCGGGCCAGGCGTTCAACGCCGGCACCTTGCCGCGGCTGAACCGCACCAGTGAGGACGCAGCGCGAACCGCGCGCCAGGTCAGCCGTACCGTCAACGCCGTCAGCGACAACCCGCAGTCGCTTATTTTTGGCAACGGTGCCATTACCCCCGGCCCGGGTGAAGCCGGATTCACCCCACCGAAAGGCACACCATGAGCCGCCTGGCCGCTCCAAAGGCAAATAGCACCGCAGCGCGCAGCGCGGAGGTGTTCCGAATGAGCCGCCTGGCCCGCAGGATGGGCGCAGGCCTGCTGTTGTTCGTGTCCCTGGGCATGTCGGG
>JANOCN010000785.1:0-12160 GCA_031412185.1 Betaproteobacteria bacterium
TTGCCGATCTGCGCCGTGGCCAGATGCAGGTTGATCAGCGCTGCGTTCTTGGCGGTGCCGCTGCTGCTCTGGTTCAAGCCCTGGCAATACAGGCTCAGTGTGGCGGCAGAGGTAGCGAACATTCTTGCTGCTGCGAGCAAATCGTCTTTGCGGATGCCACAGGTTTGCGCTACCAGATCGGGCGTGCAATCGCGCACCAGGGTTCGCAGTGCCGCGAAGCCGCTGGTGTGCGCAGCGATGTATGCGGGCTGGGTCCAGCCCTCCCACAGCACGATGTGCAGCATGCCGTTGAACAACAGCACGTCGGTACCAGGCTGCAGCGCCAGATGCAGGTCCGCGATCTCCGCGCTGTCGGTGCGGCGCGGGTCGGCAACGATGATCTTGAGCGCTGGGTTGGCTTTTTTGGCGTCTTCGATGCGCCGGAACAGCACCGGGTGGGCAAAGGCCGGATTCGCCCCGACGATAAACATGCACTGCGCATGGTTGATGTCGTCGTAACAGGCTGGGGGTGCGTCGGCACCGAGCGTCTGTTTGTACCCGACCACCGCGCTGCTCATGCACAGACGCGAGTTGGTGTCGACATTGTTGGTGCCGATCAGCCCCTTGGCGAGTTTGTTGAAAACATAATAGTCCTCGGTCAGCAACTGGCCAGAGATGTAGAAGCCGACCGCATCTGGACCGTGTTCCGCAATGATCCGGCTAAAGCCCTGTGCGGCAATGTCGAGCGCAGCGTCCCACTGCAGAGCCTGCAGCGGCCCGTTGCGCTGCGCGCGGTGCTGCGGTCGCAACAAGCGCGTTTGCAGCGTAACCGGCGCTGCAGCCGTGAGGTGCAAAGTGGAGCCTTTGGTACACAGGCGCCCAAAGTTGGCTGGATGGTCGGGGTCGCCCCGCACGCCGGTGATCTGGTCGCCCGTAGACTCGATGAGCACGCCGCAGCCCACACCGCAGTAGGGGCAGGTGGAGCGAGTTTCCTTCACGATGACCAAGCCCCTGCTGAGGTGTTTCCCATGACTCGCAACGCGATCCGCTGCACAGCAGCGGGATCGCAGTAGGGGCAGGTGGATCTGGTCTCGCGGCTACCGCTCTTTGTCATGGTGGTCCGGCTAGGCGCTCACGGGAGTTCGTCGTGCCGGCCCGGCCAGCGGGCCCCGGGCGTCTACGGCCAGCGTGGCCAACTCGCTGCGCTCAAGATGTACCACGCCGTCCGTTACATGAACGCTGAACTTCTGGGTACAGCCTTCGTCTGGTGTCTTGGCGCAACCGTCTTCCATGCCAATGGTCCAGTTATGCAGCGGGCAGGCGACGCTGGTGCCGAACACGATGCCCTGGCTGAGCGGCCCACCCTTGTGGGGACAGCGGTCCAGCAGCGCAAACACCTGGTCCCGGTCGTTGCGGAAAACGGCAACATCCAGCCCGCTCTTTCGCGCCACGCGGCGCGACCCCAACACCGGAATATCGGTTACCAGACAGATTTTTTCCCAATCAGCCATGCCGGGTTTTCTCCTTTGCTGCCATGCTTGCAATACTGGGTGTGCCCGGCGTCCTGGCAAGCGCATGCCTGCAAGCGGACGGGCGGATCATGCGGTCTCCAGCCGGGCAAACTGGCGCGTGTCTACTGCGGCCTTGTCGAGTTCGAACCACGGATCCGGTTCGCCGTCCAGGCTGAACTGCAGGCGTTCCCACAGCGCCTTGCGTCCGGCATGGTCTTCCAGAATTTTTCTCTTCACATGGTCCAGGCCGACACGCGCGACGTAGTGCACGGTGCGCTCGAGGTACCAACCTTCCTCGCGGTACAGCTGGCAGAAGGCACCGGTGTATTCAATCACCTCGGCTGATGTCTTGAGCTTGGTAAAGAAATGTGCCACCTCGGTCTTGATGCCGCCGTTGCCCGCTACGTACATCTCCCAGCCCGAGTCCACCCCGATGATGCCGACGTCCTTTATGCCGGCCTCGGCGCAATTGCGCGGGCAGCCACTGACGGCAAACTTGACCTTGTGCGGCGCGTACATGCGCCACATGGCACGTTCCAGGTCTTTGCCCATCTGGGTCGAGTCCTGGGTGCCCATGCGGCACCACTCGGAGCCAACGCAGGTTTTCACGGTCCGCAATGCCTTGGCATAGGCGTGGCCGCTGGGCATACCGATGTCTTTCCACACGTTGACCAGATCCTCCTTCTTGACGCCCAGCAGGTCGATGCGTTGCCCACCGGTGACCTTGACGGTCGGTATCTTGTATTTATCGACCGCGTTGGCGATGCGGCGCAGTTCGTCGGCAGCGGTCTCGCCGCCCCACATGCGCGGGATCACCGAGTAGCTGCCATCCTTCTGGATGTTGGCGTGGCTACGCTCGTTGATGAAGCGGCTCTGCGGGTCGTCCTTCGCCTCTTTGGGCCAACTGGAAATCAGGTAGTAGTTCACCGCCGGGCGACAGCTCGCGCAGCCGTTGGGGGTGCGCCACGCGAGGGTGCCGTAAACGTCGGCAATGGTCAGCAACTTGTGGGCCACGATGGCGTCGCGCACCGCCTGGTGCCCTTTGTCCGTGCAACCGCACATGGCCTTGGTCTTGGGAGTAGCCGAATAGTCGCCACCGGCCGTGAACATCAGTATCTGCTCCACCAGGCCGGTACAGGACCCACAGGACGCGCTGGCCTTGGTGTGTTTCTTGACTTCGTCGAGCGTGAACAGCCCCTTGTCCTTGATAGCCTTGCAGATCGTGCCCTTGCTCACGCCGTTGCACCCGCACACCTCCGCACTGTCGGGCATGGTGGCGGCGCTGCTGTGGCCTTCGTGCCCGACATCACCGATGTTGGACTCGCCGAACATGAGTTTGTCGCGGATATCGCCCACGCTGCGGCCGTCGCGCAGCAGCTTGAAGTACCAGCTGCCGTCCACCGTGTCGCCGTACAGGCAAGCCCCAACCAGTTTGTCGTCTTTGATCACCAGCTTCTTGTAAACGCCGCCAAACGGGTCGCTCATGACGATTTCTTCGGTGCCATCGCCACCCATGAAGTTTCCGGCGGAGAACAGGTCGATACCTGTCACCTTGAGCTTGGTCGATGTCAGCGAGCCCAGGTAGCGGCCGATTCCGAACTGCGCCAAATGGTTGGCGGCCACCTTGGCCTGCTCAAACAGCGGTGCCACCAGCCCATATGCAATACCTCGATGGGCAGCACATTCACCGACCGAGTAGATGCGCGCGTCAGTCACGGTTTGCATGGTGTCATTGACAACAATGCCGCGGTTGCAAAACAGCCGCATCGATTCGGCCAACGCCGTGTTCGGGCGGATGCCAACCGCCATCACCACCAGATCTGCCGGTACTTCGCTGCCGTCCTTGAACTTCACCGCCTTGACCCGGCCGTCAGCGTCGCCCAGCAGTTCCTGTGTGTGGGCATTCAGCTGAAACTGCAGGCCGCGTTCTTCCAGCGACTTGCGCAGCAGCCCGGCAGCCACGTCGTCCAACTGGCGCTCCATCAGCCAACCCGCCACATGCACCACCGTGACCTGCATGCCGCGGCGCATTAGACCGTTGGCGGCTTCCAGACCCAGCAAGCCACCGCCGATTACCACCGCGTGTTTGTGGGTCTTGGCCACCTCGATCATGGTGTTGGTGTCAGCGATGTCGCGGTACGCAATCACGCCCTGCAGGTCCTTGCCTGGCAAGGGCAGAATGAATGGGTTGGAGCCGGTGCATAACAGCAGCCGGTCGTACGGCGCTTCGGTCTCTGCCCCTTTGGCGTCCAGCGCACGCACTGTGCGTTTGACCCGGTCTACCGACACTACGGTTTTGCCCGCGTGCAAGGTGATGTGGTTGTCCTGGTACCACTCCCAGGAATTCAAAATGATCTGGTCGATGGTCTGCTCGCCGGCCAGCACGGGCGACAGCAGGATACGGTTGTAGTTGGGGTGCGGCTCGGTACCGAACACGGTGATGTCGTACAAGTCGGGAGCGAGCTTGAGCAGTTCTTCCACAGTGCGCATGCCCGCCATGCCGTTTCCCACCATTACCAGCTTCATCTTTTGCATGCCATGTGTCCTTGATGGTGCTCAAACCTTGCCCGACGCTCTACAAGTGCAGCGCCATGACGGCGGTGACGCGGCCGCCTGGCGCGACGGGAATGGCGATCATCGGCTCGACAACCGCGGGCCTGCCCGTCAAAAAGGCCTGACCAAGCGGGTTCGAGGCAGAGGTGTCGGTAGCAACGGAATCCGGCGTGTCGGGTACCTCGCCGAGCTCGGAGAAACCAAAGCTGCGATGTAGCCTGGTGCCACTCGCATCGGGCTGCCAGATTTCGACCCGCCGGGCGATCGGCGTCGCCAGCGCTGAGAGAAATGCCATCACGAAGTGGCTGCCGTCCAGGGTCGAACAGGGAATCGCAAAGCCGCGGTTGATCCCGACCTTGACGGCACCATCGGCACGCAGAAAACCTGATCCTTTACCAAGGTCGGGCAGAAATACCGGGGTTTGCCGCTCCCACGCCATGCCGGGCAGGCCATTGCCACGCCGGAAGCTGGTAGAGCGGGAAATGAATTCGAACGTGTCCCCCGTGGTGCCGTAGTAGCCATCGACCAGATTCATGTCTTTCGACTCCGTTGGGTCGTTGCCCCACAGTTCTATTGCACCCGCGTGGTCAGCGTCGTCACCACAGAATATGACCACTACCGCGCTTAAATCGTTGCCCTTGAAGATCGGCACCGCGATGCCGCAGGTCAGGCCCTCGGCCTTCGCCGCCGCCGCGCGCCGGAAATAGGAGCCCTCCAGCTGCTTGAGCACGATCGGGTGTCCGGATTCCCAGGCTTGCCCGGGCAAGCCCTCGCCGCGACCGAAGCACAGTTCGCGGGTTGCAGCCGCAAAACGGGTGGCCGGGCCGAACAGGCCGCCGCCGAACTCCAGCAAGCTGCCGTCTTCGCCAGGCACCCAGTACTCGATCACACGGATAAAGGTTTTCACGTTGCGCCCACTGGGTTGTCGTGCAACTTCAGGCAGCTTTTTCTACATGCGCCTGGCGCGTGTAGAGAAAGTCGATCACGGCCTTGCGGTACTGCACGTAGTGCCGGTCTTCCGCCAGCTCGACCCGCTTGCGCGGGCGCGCCAGGTTGACGCGCAGTATCTCGCCAATGGTTGCGGCCGGTCCGTTGGTCATCATCACGATACGGTCCGACAACAACACGGCTTCATCAACGTCGTGCGTAACCATCACCACCGTGCTCTGCGTTTTTTGCACAATCGCCAGAAGTTCGTCCTGTAGCCGGGCGCGGGTCAGCGCATCCAGTGCACCGAAGGGTTCATCCATCAGCAGGACTTTGGGTTCCATGGCCAGCGCGCGTGCAATGCCCACGCGTTGCTTCATGCCACCGGAGATCTCGCCGGGCCTTTTTTGTGCTGCGGGTGTCAGGCCCACCAAGGCCAGCGCCTCATCAGTGCGCAGCTTCAACCGGGCTTTGTTTTCCGCGCGTACGCCGGGTTCCCGGCTCTGCCCAAAAACACGTTCTACCCCCAGGTACACGTTCTCGAAACAGGTCAGCCATGGGAGCAACGAGTGGTTCTGGAACACCACCGCGCGCTCGGGGCCGGGGCCATTGATTTCGCGGTTGGCGCAGATCAGGCTGCCCTGTGAGGGCGTGGTGAGGCCGGCGATCAGGTTGAGCAGGGTGGACTTGCCGCAACCCGAGTGACCGATCAGCGCAACGAATTCCCCTTTGGCCACCGTCAGGTTGATGTCGCGCAGCGCCAGGAACGGCCCCTTTGCGGTCTTGAAAGACTGCTCGACGTTCTGGATCTCGATGTACTTCGTGGTCAGGTTATCACTCATCAGGTGGCCTCCGCGCTGCGCGCTTCGTCGCGGTTCGCCTTGGGAACGGCCCGGCGCGGAGTTAGGAACACCTGCGCGCTGCGCGCTGCGGTGCTATTCGCCTTGGGAACGGCCCGGCGCCTCATGCCTTCACCTCTTCGAAGGTAAATGCGGTGGCCAGCTTGATCAGCGCGAACTCGAGCACCAGCCCGACGATGCCGATCACAAAAATCGCGATGATGATGTTCTTGACGTTCAGGTTGTTCCACTCGTCCCAGACCCAGAAGCCGATGCCTACGCCGCCGGTCAGCATCTCGGCTGCGACGATCACCAGCCAGGCCGTGCCCACGGCCAGGCGTACACCGGTCAGCATGTAGGGAAGCACGGCCGGGAAAAGTATCTTGGTAATGATCTTCCACTCCGACAGGTTGAGCACCCGCGCCACGTTCATGTAATCGCTTGGCACGCGCTGCACACCCACCGCCGTGTTGATGATCATGGGCCAGATGGAGCAGATAAAGATGGTCCAGATGGCGGCCGGGTTGGCACCCTTGAAGACCAGCAGGCCGATCGGCAACCAGGCCAGCGGTGAGACCGGCCGCAACAGGCTTATCAGCGGGTTGAACATGCGGCTGAGGAAACTGAAGCGCCCGATCATGAATCCTGCCGGAATACCGACTACCGCAGCAAGCCCGAACCCCAGTGCCACCCGCTGCAACGATGCCAGGATGTTCCATCCCACCCCCTGGTCGTTCGGGCCTTTGCGGTAAAACGGGTCGCTGAAGATGATCGCGGCCTGCTTGAATGTTTCCAGCGGAGAGGGTATCTGGCTGGCCGTGGTGATGGACACCAACGCCCAGACGCCCACCAGCAAGGCCAGACCAAACACGGGGGGCAGCACCACCAGCCACAGCGCGCGCCAATCGAAAGCGGTGCGTTCAACTGCCGCTGGTGCGCCGGAGCCGGTGTTTGTGGCAGCGGTCTGTGTTGAACGCAGGACCATGGCCTCGGTTCGTCCCGCTTCGGTCCGGGCTGCGGCGGCTTCGGCTCCAGTTGCCAGAGGGGAGTGAAATACAGCGCTGACCATGGCATTCTCCTCAGGCGTGAATTTTGAAACCGTCGGCGTATTTCTTTGGGTCCTTGCCATCCCAGACCACACCATCGATCAGCTTGTGGCTGCGCATATCGCTTTTGGGCACACTGACCTTGGCGGCAGCAGCGGCCTGTTTGTAGATGTCGATCTGGTTGACCTGCTTGGCCACCCCCAGGTAGTCCGGGTGCTCCTTGAGCAGACCCCAGCGTTTGTGTTGGGTGAGGAACCACATGCCGTCGGACAGGTACGGAAAAGTCACCGCGCCGTCGTTGAAGAACTTCATGTAGTTGGGGTCGTCCCAGGTTTTGCCCATGCCATTCTGGTAGCGGCCCAAAATGCGCTGGTTGATCGCGTCTACGCTGGTGTTCACATACGACTTGTCGGCGATTGTCTCGGCCATCTTGCTTTTGTTTTGCAGCCCGGCGTCAATCCATTTGCCGGCTTCGATGATGGCGGCGGTCACGGCACGCGACGTGTTCGGGTACTTCTTGACAAACTCGCCGGTTGTGCCCAGAACCTTTTCCGGATGGTCCTTCCAGATGTCCTGGGTGGTGACCGCGGTGACACCGATACCGTCGATGATGGCGCGGTGGTTCCAGGGTTCGCCCACGCAGTATCCATCCATATTGCCCACACGCATGTTGGCCACCATCTGCGGCGGCGGAACAGTAATTACCTTGGCGTCTTTCAAGGGGTCTATGCCGTTCGCAGCCAGCCAGTAATACAGCCACATGGCGTGGGTGCCAGTGGGGAAAGTCTGTGCGAATGTGTACTCGCGCTTGTCCGTGGCCATCAGTTTGGCCAGGCCAGCACCGTCTACGGCACCCTTGTCCGCCAACTTTTTGGATAAGGTAATGGCCTGCCCGTTGTTGTTGAGCGTCATCAGCACGGCCATGTCTTTCTTGGGGCCACTCACGCCCAGGTGCACGCCGTAGATAAGGCCGTACAACACATGGGCAAAGTCCAGCTCCCCGCTCACCAGCTTGTCGCGCACCCCAGCCCAGCTCGCTTCCTTGCTCGGGATGATTTTGACGCCGTACTTCTGGTCGATGCCCAGCACGGACGCCATCACGACGCTGGCGCAGTCGGTCAACGGGATAAAGCCGATCTTGACTTCTTTCTTCTCTGGTGCGTCTGAGCCCTGGGCATAGACGGTGGCACGCAGCGCTGGGCTGATACCGATGGCGCCAACGGCAGCCGATTGCAACACGGCGCGGCGGCTGAGGCTGGTGGTCAAAAATGCGGTCAAGGCGGCACTCCCAGAGGAATAAACAAAAGTGGCGTCCACACCACGCATGCGCACGACCGTTCGATCAATGCACCAAGGGGTGAGGACGCCAGTGTCCGTAAACCAGGGCTTGTGTCCGCCATTGGACAGAACCCGTCAAACAACCATCGTTGGTCTTGCATCGCTCGATGCAATTGCCGTGCCAGGAGTCTCAAAGCGCAATACGCTATGAAAAAAATAGCTGCTGCGATGGGCGCACCCATCGTATCGAGCCAACGCAAGCGCCGGAGTTGCGGTCGTCTGCCGCCGCACCAGCTTTGTGCAGCGCACCATTTCAGCCCAGCAGATCAGCCATGTCGAGCATGCGCTGGGCCACCTCGGCGATGCGCAGGTTCTTGTCCATGGCGTTTTTCCGCAGTTTTTCGTAAGCGTCTTGCTCCGACAGGCCCTGACGCTGCATCAGCAGGCCTTTGGCCCGGTCAATCACCTTGCGCTCCTGGAGTTGGGTGTTGCGCTCGTTCAAGGCGCTCTGTGTATCGGCAAGTTGCTGGCGCAGGTCCTGCTCGTGCTGAAAACGCGCCATGGCCACTTCGAGAATCGGGCGGATACGCGCCGACGACAATCCCGCCACCACGTAGGCGGATACCCCCGCTGCGACAAAATCCCGTACATGGCTGGTGTCGTTGTCGTTGGTAAACATCACGATCGGACGTCGGTCGTCGCGGGTTGCCATAACCACGTGTTCGAGTGCATCCCGCGCGTCGCTTTCGGCGTCCACGATGATCATGTCCGGTTGAAGCTGGGCCAGGCGCTGGTGCAGGAACGAGTCTCCAGGCAATACTGCGACCAGGTTGAAACCACTTTCCAGCAGGCCAATGCGCAGGCTGCGCGAGCGCTCGACCTGGCTGACCGCATAGGCATCGGTCGGGTCCGCCACCGACAAATCGGGGGCGACAACCACAATGCGCAGGGCCTTTTCCATCGGCTCCAACATGCAAGAATTGCGCCACGGCCTACGCGTGGAGTCCATTCGTTGGCGCGGTTCACCTAAACTGCGACAACGATGAAATCATGGCCAAGCAAACAACTGGTGCTGGGCATCGAGTCCTCCTGTGACGAAACCGGGGTCGCACTGGTGCGCCGATCTGGTGACGGTTTGCCGACGTTGCTGGCGCATGCGTTGCATAGCCAGATCGACATGCACCAGGCATACGGTGGCGTTGTGCCTGAGCTTGCCAGCCGCGACCATATCCGTCGCGTTTTGCCGCTGACGCAGCGAGTCCTGTGCCAGGCGGGGTGCTCGCTGGCGCAAGTGGACGTTGTCGCCTACACCCGCGGCCCCGGTTTGGCAGGGGCGCTGCTGGTGGGCGCAGGCGTGGCCTGTGCTCTGGGCGCGGCGCTTGGCAAGCCGGTGTTGGGTGTGCACCACCTCGAAGGCCATTTGTTGTCGCCCTTCCTGGGCGACGACCCACCGCAGTTCCCGTTTGTCGCGCTGCTGGTGTCGGGGGGCCATACCCAACTGATGCGTGTCGATGCAGTAGGGCAATACGGGTTGCTGGGAGAGACCATTGACGATGCGGCCGGCGAGGCGTTCGACAAGTCGGCCAAGCTGATGGGCCTGGCGTACCCTGGTGGGCCGGCACTTTCGCGTCTTGCCCGGGGTGGGGACCCGAGGGCATTCAAGCTGCCACGCCCGCTGCTGCACAGCGCAGACCTGGACTTTTCGTTTTCAGGACTCAAGACAGCAGTCATGGTGCAAGCAAAAAAGCTTGTGCTTGCAGCTGCACCGTCTGGCGACACAGCGGGCAAGGAGAGCTTCGCATCATTGCCGCACCAGGTGCAGGCCGACCTGGCCGCATCCACTGAAGCAGCGATTGTTGAAGTGCTGGTCAAGAAGTCGTTGTTGGCCCTTGAGCAGACCGGGCTGCAGCGGCTGGTGGTTGCTGGAGGGGTGGGCGCGAACCACCTGCTTCGGACGCAGCTCAACCAGGCGTGTGCCCGGCGCGGTGCGCAAGTGTTCTACCCGCTACTGGAGCTGTGTACCGATAACGGCGCCATGATTGCCATGGCCGCCGCGATGCGGCTGCAGTCTGGCCGACAAGAAGCCAGCACGGCGTACGCTTTTGACGTCAAACCGCGCTGGCCGCTGGACCAACTGGCAGCAACTGAGTTCAGTTGATTGCGAGTTGGGTGACCTTGCTGACCGGTACATGCTTGGCAAGTTTCAGTGTCAGAACACCGTTTTCGAGTTTGGCTTCACTGGTTGCGGCGTCGATGTCGCTGGCCAGTTCATAGGCGGCTTTGTACCGCCGACCCGCACCTTCGCGGCTCTCAATGCGCACAACGTTGCCTTCGATGCCGATGCTCAGGTGCTCCCTGGAAATTCCAGGTACGTCAAATGTGAGTGTGACAGACTTGTCGTCCTGCTCGACGCCCACCGCCGGGCTGCGGCCGTTTTGCAAGGCCTCGCTCAGGAAGCGCTCGAGTGATCGGCCAGCGGGAGAATAAGTCTGGCTGCGGGTCAGGGCGGGGGCAGTTGCTGCGAAAAACATGGTGTGACTCCTAGTACACTGCGCGGCGCTCACCGTGATTGCCGCTTGCATTGAATCTGCGTCTTGCCCACTTCTTTTCAAGAGAAATATGCCCATGTTTATTCTTCGCACCCGGGTCTTGAAATTGTTGTGGCCGCTGTTATGTATCCCCGTATTCACATGGGCCCAGGCTCCCGTAGCACCGATGCGTATCGCCATGATCGAAGGTTTGAGCGGGCCGTTCGCGAACACCGGCGAAGCGGTGTTCCGCAATCTGGTCTGGGCGGTTGAGCGGGTCAACAGCCGGGGTGGTGTAAGGCTCCAGGCCGCAGGCGGCGCAAATCGGCCCATGCTGATCGCGCGCTACGACAACAAAGGCCAGAACGAGGAGACGCTGTCTGCCTTGCGCTCGGCCATCGACGATGGCGCGCAGTTTGTGGTGCAAGGCAATTCATCGGCCAATGCAGCGGTGTTGATCGACGCGATCAACAAACACAACGAACGCGAGCCAGCTAAGCGGGTGCTGTTCCTGAATTACTCGGCGGTGGATCCGATTCTGACGAACGAAAAATGCAGCTACTGGCATTTTCGTTTTGATGCCCACGCCGACATGCGCGTGGCGGCGTTGATGCAAGTGATCAAGGAAGACAGTGCGCTCAAGAGCGTCTACCTGATCGGGCAAGACTACAGCTTCGGCCAGTCGGTGCTGCGCGAAGCCAGGCGACAGTTGGCACAGCAGCGGCCGGATGTGGCCATCGTCGGTGACGAACTGCACCCGATGGCGCGGGTCAAGGACTTTTTGCCTTACCTGACCAAGATCAAGGCCAGCGGAGCCCAGGCCGTAGTTACCGGCAATTGGGGAAACGATCTCACGCTGATGGTCAAGGCCGCAAGAGAGGTTGGTTTTGAGGGCAAGTTCTACACCTTCTACGGTAACGCGTTGGGAGCACCAACAGCCATCGGCGATGCCGGGATCGGGAAAGTGATTGCGGTGGCGGACTGGTTGCCCAATGTGCAGACGCCGGGCAGCGAAAGTTTCTACCAGTCGTTTCGCGCGCGTTACCCGAACCCGGCCGACGACTATGTACACATGCGTATGCAGCTAATGGTCGAGGCGCTGGCACAGGCGATCGAGAAGGCCGCGCTGGTGGGTACGCGCAGTGCCGCCGGCGTTATCGATGTGGCCGCAGTGGCGGCCCAGATGGAGGGGGCGTCGGTGACGCTGATGGGGCAAACCGGCACCATGCGGGCGGTCGATCACCAGTTCCAGCAGCCGTTGGTGGTGGGGTTGATGGACCGCCACGGCACCGCCGGCGTGAAGTTTGACGTCGAGGGCTCGGGTTACGGGTTCCGGGTGATCAAGGCCATACCAGCGTCGGCTGCCGAGCAAGCGAGCAGCTGTCGCATGCAGCGCCCGTCCTGACGCCATGCGTCGGAAAAGTTCCGCACGCTATAATCCGCACGCTTTGCAAAGTGCAAGCACACGTCAGGGGCAGTTCCAGCGCCTGGCGCAAGTT
>JANOCN010000786.1:0-3055 GCA_031412185.1 Betaproteobacteria bacterium
GACGTTGAAGCGCCGGATGATGTCTGCCGCCTGCGCCTGCAACGCCTTCACATTGATCCACCCCAAGGGTAGCGACAGTGCTTCGTTGCGGGTCAGCAGCAGGTTGTGCGCCAGGCCCAGCGTAGGCACGGCACCACGACCGAGCCGTTCTTCGGGCACAAAATGCAGCCCCAGGTTGCGCCGCTGTCCCGGGTGCATGGCACCTACATCGGTGTCGCCAAGGCTCACCGCCCCGCGGGCAGCACGGCAGTCTTCACCCGACAGCGCAAACAGCAATTCGTGCTGCCCGTTGCCCGAAACACCGGCAATACCGACCACTTCGCCAGCCCGCACCTGCAGGCTGATGGCCTCCAGATCAACCCCGAACTGGTCTTCGCGGGCCAGGCTCAAGGCTTGTACCCGCAGCACCGGGGCACCGGGCTGCTGGGCTCGGTGGGTCAGCTGTGGCGGCTCGGCACCGATCATTAGGCGTGACAGCGACGCATTGGATTCCTCGGACGGGTTGCAGACCCCGGTAACCTTGCCGCCGCGCAACACCGTGCAGGCAGTGCACAAGGCGCGAATCTCATGCAGCTTGTGGCTGATGTACAAGATGCTACAGCCCTCGGACGCGAGCTTTTTCAGCACCACAAACAGTTTCTCCACCGCCTGCGGAGTGAGCACCGAGGTCGGTTCGTCCAGAATCAGCAACTTCGGGTTGGTCAGCAGGGCACGGATAATTTCGACCCGCTGCATCTCACCCACGCTCAGGGTGTGCACCGGGCGCGCGGCGTCAATGTCCAGGCCGTATTCCTGTGCCTTGGCCACTATGCTGTGTGTTACGTCTTGCAGGGTAAGCGTTTTGGACAGGCCGAGCCAGACGTTTTCGGCCACCGTGATGGTGTCGAACAGACTGAAATGCTGGAACACCATGCTGATACCCATGGCGCGCGCTTCCTGCGGGTTGCGGATGAACACAGCTTGCCCGTTGAACATCACGCTGCCTTCGTCGGGTTTGACCGATCCGTAGATGATCTTCATCAGGGTCGACTTGCCGGCCCCGTTTTCACCCAGCACGGCGTGGATTTCGCCTGGCATGACCGTAAGCGACACACTGCTGTTGGCCACCACGGCGGGGTACCGTTTGGTGATGCCCGATAACTGCAGTCTGGGGGTGGTCATGCGGGATGTCTCGTTTTGTTGTTGTTGTATCTGCGTCTTAATCAAGCAACTTTGATGCCACCACCTTGGCGCAGCCTGATGACCTGAAGGCCGATCGTGTCGAATATGGTGTGATCTCTCATACTGGCGCGCACATTGCTGCCATATGCTATCGCGTATGGTGGGCGGCCAGCTCATGTAATACCCTCGCGCCCAAGGAAGCCTGATTCATGAACACCCAAACCATCCGTTTCATACGCAAAGGCCAACCGGTCGAACTGCGCAATGTGCCACCCAGCCGCACCCTGCTGGAAGTGCTGCGTGAGGATCTGGCATGCACTGGCACCAAGGAGGGTTGCGGTGAGGGGGATTGCGGGGCCTGTACGGTGGTAGTGGCTGAGGCGCAAGGGGGAGGTCTGCGTTACCGGGCCATCAACAGCTGTATCCGGCTGGCGCATTCGATTGACGGCCTGGCGCTGTGGACTGTGGAGGATCTGGCGGCGAGCGACGGCAGCCTGCACCCGGCGCAGCAGGCGATGGTGCAGTGCCACGGCTCGCAGTGCGGCTTTTGCACACCCGGCTTCGTGATGAGCCTGTTTGGCATGTACCAGAACCACACCTGCCAGGGTAGGCCGGTGTCGCGCGCGTTGGCGCAGGAAGAACTCTCGGGCAACCTGTGCCGCTGTACCGGCTACCGGCCGATTTTCGATGCCGCCAGCAAGATGGGCGATTTGCCACCGGTGCGGGTGGACGAAAAACAGCTCTTGAAACAATTGCTGGCCCTGCGGGCTGCCCCAGCCAGCGCTCCGGCTGGCGCTTTGACCACTCGACTGGTGCAGGCCCAGCCGAGCCCGGCACCCAGCGGATATCTTGCCCCTACCTCGTTGGCTGCACTGCTCCAGGCGCGCGCCGATAACCCGCAAGCCCAGGTCGTGGCCGGCTGCACCGACGTAGGCCTGTGGGTCACCAAGATGCATCAGCAGATTGCCAGCGTGCTCGACGTCACGCGTGCAGCCGAGCTGCGGCGGATCGAGGTCTACCCGCAGCATCTGGCCATCGGTGCGGGAGTGCCGTTGGCCGACGCGTTTGCGGCGCTGGTCCAAAGCCGCCCGCAGTTGCGCGTATTTGCGACCCGGTTTGCCGGACTGCCGGTACGTAACTCGGGTACGCTGGGTGGCAACGTGGCCAACGGCTCGCCGATTGGTGACAGCATGCCGCTGCTGATTGCGCTGGGCGCCACCGTCGTGCTTATGAATCTGCGTGGCCACCGCGAAATGCCGCTGGAGGCGCTGTACACCGGCTACCGCAAGAATGTCATGGCTGCCGACGAAGTGCTGGCCTGGATCAAGGTGCCACTGCCGCTGATCAAAGCGCAGAGCGCAGCGCCGGGCCGCCCCAAGCAAGCGAGCGCCCCCTCGGGTGGCAGCGCAGCACACACAGTGGCAAGCGTGGGGGCCGAATTTTGCAGGGTGTACAAGATTTCCAAACGGTTTGACGACGACATCTCGGCTATTTGCCTGGCGGTGAACCTGCGCATCGAGGACGAAGTTGTCGTGTCGGCATCGATTGGCGTCGGTGGTGTGGCAGCCACGCCGGTGCGCGCGCGCCAGACCGAAGCCGTGCTGGCCGGACAGCGCTGGCGGCCTGCCTTGGTGCACGACGCCATGAAAACCCTGCGCGCCGAGTTCCAGCCGATTTCTGACATGCGCGCCAGCGCCGCCTACCGCAGCGAAGTGCTGGGCAACCTGCTGCAGCGGTTCTGGATGGAGCACCAGGGCGTACAGGCCATCAACCTGGAAGACTATGTGCTGGACGAGGTGTTCAAGTGAACGCCCCGGAAAAGTTGCCAGTTGCGGCGAAACCTGCCGGTGCAGCAGGGGTGTCCCACCCGCACGAAAGCGCGCGCGCGCAGGTC
>JANOCN010000787.1:0-6469 GCA_031412185.1 Betaproteobacteria bacterium
GCGCGCCAGCTCATCGGCGAAGGCGCGCAGATGGAGAAGGACTATCTGGTGCGGGTGACCACCGCTGGCTGGGGTGAGGCTGGTGAGCGCGGCGACGCGTTGCACGAAATCCACGAGGACGATGTGGTGCGCACCAACGTACAAGCGGTGTTCCCGCGCGAACGGCTGGAACAACTGCGCCACGGCCTGAGCCTGGACGGCCAGATTCTCAAACCCGCCAAGGTCACCTGGCAAAACCCAGAGCAGTTGCGCGTGGTGCTTACCGAAGGCAAAAAGCGCCAGATCCGACGCATGTGCGAGCTCGTTGGCCTGAAGGTGGTGGGGCTAAAACGTGTACGCATCGGCCATGTGATGCTGGGCAATCTGCCGCTGGGCCAATGGCGCTATCTGGCGGCGCATGAGAAGTTTTAGATTCTGACCTCTGAAGTGGCGGGATTCGCATTGCAACGCATGGGTCGGAAGCAAGTCCGTGTTCGATCTGCGGCCCGGTTGTAACATCCAACCATGCAACTCCCCTCCCGTTTCTGGTCGGACCTGACAACGCGCCATTTTTCGCAGCTTGCCGCAAGCGCCAGCATTGACAACGCGGTGGCAGTGCTGCCGGTTGCGGCCACCGAGCAGCATGGGCCGCACCTGCCGGTGAGTGTGGACACGACCCTGGTCAATGGTGTGATTGACGCGGCCTTGCCCCATTTGCCAGATGACTTGCCGGTGCTTTTTTTGCCGACGCAGCAGGTTGGCAAGAGCAACGAACACATCCGTTTTCCAGGTACCTTGACGCTTTCCGCGCAAACGCTGATCAGCGTCTGGATGGAGTTGGGTGCCTGTGTGGCGCGCGCCGGCATCAAGAAGCTGGTGCTGTTCAATTCGCACGGCGGGCAAGTCAGTGTGATGGACATCGTGGCGCGTGATCTGCGCAGCGGGCACGACCTGATCGTCTATTCCGCCAACTGGTATTCGCTGCCTTTGGGCGACGAAGTGATGGCGCTTTTCCCGCCGCAGGAGCACCGTTTTGGCATTCACGCAGGTGACATGGAAACCTCGATGATGCTGGCGCTGCGCGAAAAGTACGTCGACATGGCCCAGGCCCGGCACTTCCGATCCACAGCAGAAGACCGCGCCGCCAACTACCCGATTCTGGGCAACGGCAGCAGCGCCAAGCTCGGCTGGCAGGTGCAAGACTACAACCCCATGGGCGCGGCGGGCAACGCCGCCATAGCCACCGCGGCCAAAGGCCGTGTGTTGATCGACGCGGCCGGCCTGCAACTGGCATTGCTGTTGCAAGAGGTCAGCGCCTTGCCGCCTTCCACGCTAAACGCACATCCCAGTTTTCCGCAATGAGCAGCGCCGGGCCGCTCCCAAGCGCGAAACACCGCAGTGCGCTGCACGCAGGTTCGTCAGGATCTGTATTGCTGGAGCTGCGCGACGTGGACAAACGTTACGACAACGGCACACTGGCGTTGCAAGGCGTGAATCTGGCCATTGGTGAGCGCGAGTTCGTGAGTTTTCTTGGGCCGTCGGGGTGCGGCAAAAGTACCGCCCTGAAGATGATCGCCGGCCTGTCGCCGGTGACCGCAGGGCGCATCAGCTGGGCTGACTCGGCGGCGGACCATGCCCGCGACACGTCGTTCGTGTTTCAGGAGCCCACACTCATGCCCTGGGCGCGGGTGTTTGACAACGTCTGGCTGCCGCTGCGACTGAAGGGCCTGTCGCGCCAGTCGGCAGCGCCGCAGGTTGAACAGGTGCTCGCCAAAGTCGGCCTGAGCGAGTTTGCCAGCGTCTACCCGCGCGAGCTCAGCGGGGGCATGAAAATGCGCGTGTCGATAGCCCGCGCCATGGTGACCGAGCCTCGCCTGTTGTTGATGGACGAACCCTTCGCCGCGCTCGATGAGATGACGCGTTTCAAACTCAACAACGACACCCTGGCGCTGTGGCAAGCCCGGCAGTTCACCACCATTTTTGTTACCCACAGCGTGTACGAGAGTGTGTATTTGAGCAATCGCATCGTGGTCATGGCAGCGCGCCCGGGCCGGGTTATCGCTGATCTGCCGATTGACGAGCCTTACCCACGCACGGACGCGTTTCGCTCCACGCCGCGTTACGCCGCCTTGTGCGTTCAGGTCTCGCAGGCGCTTCAAAAGGCGGGAGACCATGATGGCTGAAAACCGCACGGTCTCCTTCACCCGCAGCGTAGAAGCGCGGCGCTTTCATTGGGCCAGCCGGGAATGGTTGCAAAGGATATTGCCCATTGTTGTATTCCTGTTGGCGCTGGTTGGATGGGAGGCCGTGGTACGCGGCTACCAGATTCCACACTACATCCTGCCCGCGCCCAGCCTGGTTGCGCGGACCCTGTGGGACAACATCGGCTCGTTGATGGTGAGCTGGCTGTTCACCATGAAGATCACCTTTGGCGCGCTGCTGCTGGCGGTGATCGGCGGGGTGTTGCTGGCGATGTTGTTCGCACTCAACAAATGGGTCGAGGTGAGCCTGTTCCCGTTTGCCATCGTGCTGCAGGTCACGCCGATTGTGGCGATCGCACCGTTGATCCTGATCTTCATCAACAGCACCACCGCCGCGCTGTTGCTGTGCGCCTGGATCGTGGCCTTCTTTCCGATTCTCTCCAACACCATGATCGGCCTGCGCAGCGCCGACCACAATTTGCGCGACCTTTTTACGCTGTACCGCGCCAGCCCATGGCAGACCCTGCGGCATTTGTTGATCCCCTCTGCCATGCCTTATTTCATTGCCGGCCTCAAGGTGGCCGGCGGCCTGAGCCTGATTGGAGCCGTAGTGGCCGAGTTCACGGCCGGCGCGGCCGGTAAGGAAACCGGCCTGGCTTCACGCATTCTGGAGGCAAGTTTTCGCACCGAAATTCCCAAAATGTTCGCCGCGCTGGTACTGGTGTCGCTCACCGGTATCGTGATCTACCTGGCGTTCAACCTGGTCTCCAGGCTGGTGTTGGGGTCGTGGCATGAAAGCGAAGTCAAGAGCAGCCGATGAGCCCCGTGAGAATCGACAATGTCCTGATCCCGGCTTGTGTCCGCGGCTTCGCGACTGGTGCGCATGCTGACCCGCAAACCCAGACTTTCGATGTCTGGCTCGAAAACTGCCTGGTCGCCGAAATCCGGCCGGCGCGCGTGACCGGTGAATCCGTTCCGTCCGGCACCCTGCTGCCAGGGCTGGTAGACCTGCATGTGCACATCGACAAGACCTTTGTGGTCGATGAAACCGGTGCACCGGACGGTGATCTATTCAAAGCCATCGCGCTGATGGCCGAACACCGCCAACGCTGGAGCAGCGACCAGGTCCGCACGCGTATGGAGCGGGCACTTGTACAGGCATATGCCTGTGGCACGCGGGCGATGCGTACCCACCTGGACTGGCACCGGTTTGAGCCGCCGTTATCCCTGGCAGTGTTCGAGCAATTGCGCGACGAATGGCGCGGCCGCATCACGCTGCAATGCGTGTCCCTGACACCATTGGACATGCTCGATGATGCGGCCCCCTTGCAGGCGCTAGCGCGATCTTGCGGCGAACATATTGCCCAGCAGGTCGCCCTTGTCAACCAGGGCTGCGACCGCGCTGGGGGCGAAACGGCGCTGCTGGGCGCATTCGTGTACCGCAATACGAACCTCCGCGAAAAGCTGGGGCGACTGTTTGCGCTGGCTGCCCGGTACCAGCTAGACCTTGACTTTCATGTGGACGAGGGCCTGGATGCCGACGCATGCGGCCTGCGCACGATTGCCGAACTCACGATCCAGCATCACTACCAGGGCAAGGTCACTTGTGGGCACGCGTGTTCGCTGGCGATGCAGCCCCTGGACGAAGCGCTGCAAACCCTGCAGTCATGCGCCCAAGCGGGAATCCATCTGGTCAGCCTGCCGTCTACCAACCTGTATTTGCAGGGTGCCTGGGACCAGACGCCCGTGGAACGCGGCGTCACGCGCTTGTACGAGGCGCGGCGGCTGGGTGTATCGACGTCGATTGCCACCGACAACGTAGCCGATGGTTTCTACCCGTACGGCAGTTACGACCTGCTCGATACCTTTGGTCTGGGCGTGCAAGTGGCGCACCTGAGTCCGGCCGATGTCTGGCTGCAGACTGTCACTACCAACCCGGCAGGTGCGATGCGGCTGCCCTGGGACGGAAGGATCGCGGTGGGCTGCCCGGCCGATTTGCTACTGCTGGATGCTCGCAGCCGGTTCGAGTTGCTGACACCGGCCGGGCGCAGGCGACAGGTGTTCCGCCGTGGAGCGCTGCTGGATAAAAATCGTTGACGGTCGGAATCATGAACAACTTGCAACTATTTCAACAAGACATCGCAGGCATAACGCAGACTGCAGATGCGAACAAGGTGGCTGCCAAGTCCACCGACTACCACTGGTACAGCCCGATCCTCAAGGCTGAACTCGACGGCAAAGTGGGCGATATCGTGGTCTGCCCAATCTCCGAGGAAGAGGTCATGCGTGTCGCCGCAGCCTGTGCGAGACATCGCCTCAAGCTGACGGTGCGTGGTGGTGGAACCGGCAACTACGGGCAGTGCGTGCCGCTGGAAGGTGGTGTCATCCTGGACATTACCGGTCTGGACCGTGTGCTGGATATCGGGCGCGGCCACGTGACGTGTGAGGCAGGTATCCTGATCGCAGACCTGGAACGCGCCGTGCGCGCAGGTGCCGAATTGCCAGGCGGGCAGGAACTGCTGATGTTTCCCAGCACGCGCGACATAGCCACCATCGGCGGGTTTATCGCCGGTGGGTACGCCGGCGCCGGCTCGGTGCGCAACGGCATCCTGAAGGACGCGGGCAATGTGACGATGGTCCGCGTCGTGACGCTGGAAGAGTCGCCGCGTGTCATCGAACTGCGCGACGCCGACATCCAGAAGGTGCACCACGCTTACGGCACCAATGGCATCATCACGGCGCTCACACTGGCGCTCAACCCGGCGGTCGACTGGGTGCACCAGATTGCGCTGTTCAACAGTTATGGCGATGCGCTGCGTTTCGGCTGCGAAGCCACCGAGGCCATCGGCCAATCGGTGGATGCTTTCCTGATTACTGCCGTTGAGCGCCGGATCGCACCCTATTACGCCGCCGAGTTCGGGGAGCGTTTTCCGTCCGACAAAGACGCAGTGTTTTCCATGGTGCACCCGCAGTGCATGGCGCGGTGGCGCGCCCTGATGCACAAACACGGCGGCGTGGAATCGATGGCGCTGGACGAAGCGGCGCTGAAGCAGCAGAACCTGTTTCCCGCATTCGAGTGCGCCTACAACCACACCACACTGATGGCGCTCAAGATGGACCGCAGCTGGACCAACCTGCAAACCGTTCACGCATGGACGCCGGGTATTGGCATCGACATTGCGCTGGTGCAGAGGCAAATGGAGCGCTGGGGCGACGAAGTGCTGATGCACCACGAGTTCGGGCGGCAATTTGGTCCAGGCGGCAGCACACAAGCCGAGGGCACGCAGTGTGTGGCGTTTGGCCTGCCCCTGGTGAGCTTTTTCGACCGGGAGCGGCTGTATGAAATCGTGGGCGAATTCGAGGCTGATGGCTGCCTGGTGTTCGACAACCATGTGGTCACGATCGAAGGCGGTGGCATGAAACAGATTGACACGGCGCAGATTGATTTCAAGAAAGTTGCCGACCCGCATGGCCTGATGAACCCGGGCAAAACCAGCGGCTGGTTGCCCGAATATGCGCTGGACCGAAGTCATGAGAAACCCTAACTTCAAGGCGGCACGGTTCATGCAATCATTCAGCTGCTCGAAAACCTCGCCCAACTTAATTAACGGAGCTTTCGCATGAACCTACGACTAGCCATCAAAACAGTTGCTTTTTGCACGGCATTGGGCTGCGCTACCAGCAGTTTTTCACAGGAGAAGGTGGTGTTTGCCACTAACTGGAAGGCACAGGCCGGGCACGGCGGCTTCTACCAGGCGCTGGCCGATGGCACCTACAAACGCATGGGCCTGGATGTAGAGATTCAGCAGGGCGGCCCGCAGGTGAACAGCCGCCCGCTGCTGGCTACCGGCAAGCTCGACTTCCTGATGGCGGGTAACCTGCTGCAGAGTTTTGACCATGTGAAAAACGGGGTGCCCACCATCGTGGTGGCGGCGATTTTCCAGAAAGACCCGCAGGCCATATTCGCGCACCCGGGCCAGGGTTACGACAAGTTCAGCGATTTGTCGCGTGCACCTACCGCGTTCATCAGCAAAGACGGCCAGTTCAGCTTCTGGCAATGGATGAAGGCCGAACATGGCTTCAAGGACGAGAACCTGAAACCCTACGTATTCAATGTAGGGCCTTTTCTGGCCGACAAGAAGTCGGTGCAGCAGGGTTATTCAATCAGCGAACCGATCAGCATCAAGGCGCAGGCTGGATTCGACCCGGTGGTGCACCTGCTCGCGGACAACGGCTTCAGCACCTACAGCACCACCATCGAGACACGCTCCGAGTTGGTGCAAAACAAG
>JANOCN010000788.1:0-5846 GCA_031412185.1 Betaproteobacteria bacterium
TGGCCGGGGTAAGCGCCAGCGACGTGGGCGAAGCGTTGCGTGCGGGCTCGCGCCTGGAGCGCATCGGGCTGGTGGAGAACCTTATCTCCGAGCACAACATCACCGACCTGGCCGACCTCATGAAAGTGAGCGAGAAGCTGCCCCCTGTGCTGATGCGCGAGTACCGCGACCAGGCCGAGCTGATGGCGGTGTTCACCCGACCGTCGAGCAAGAGCACGTTATCAGTCGCCGACTTTTCTTTCGTGCAGGATGACACTGCGGTGCTGCGCGCCCTGTTGGGCAACGCCGTGGCGCGCAAAGAGGCTGGTGTCAACATTCTGCTGTACGGCCCGCCCGGCACCGGCAAGACCGAATTGGCCAAGGTGGTCGCGCAGGCAGCGGGGCTGGAGCTTTTCGAGGTGGAATACGCCGACCGCGACGGCAACTCGCTGAGCGGGCGCGACCGCTACCGCTCGCTGCAGATCGCACAGGTATTTCTGAAAGGCAGCGCACAGGCCGCGCTGCTGTTTGACGAAGTCGAAGACGTGTTCCCCCCGATCTCCAGCGAAGCCGCACAGTTGCTGGCGCGTGCCGACCAGGTGCTGGCTCCCGCCAGCGGCAGTGTCAGCGGCAAAGCCTGGGTGAACCAGATTCTGGAGTCGAACTCCGTCCCCACGATCTGGGTGACGAACCGTATCGAGCAGATTGATCCGGCATTCCGGCGCCGGTTTGCGTACCACCTGGAGCTCAAGTCGCCGCCGCCTGGCGCACGCGAGGGCCTGGTGCGCAAGACGCTTGCGGGTGTACCGGTCTCAGATGCGTTTGTGGAGCAACTCACGGCGCGCAAAGGGCTCACACCGGCACAGATACGCACGGCGGTGCGTTTTGCCGACCTGGTCGGAGCACCAGTCTCAGACGCCGCCGATGGCACCGAAGTCGCCCCGGTTTTCGCGGCCGAGAAGTTGATAGAACGACAGCTCAAAAATGCCGACCTGGCGCTGGGCAACTATGCCGAGCCCAGCACTGCCCGGCGCATGGTGACGCAGTACGACTTGGCGATGCTCAACGTCGAGACGCGTTTCGAGATACCACGCATAGTGCAGGCCCTGCGCGCACGCGGTCATGGCACGCTGTGTTTTTACGGGGCGCCTGGAACCGGCAAGACCGCCTTGGGAGAACACATTGCACAGGCGCTGGAAAAGCCCCTGCTGGTCAAAAAGGCCAGCGACCTGATGAGCAAATATGTGGGCGAGACCGAGCAGCAGATGGCCGCCATGTTCCGCGAAGCCGAAGCTGAAAAGGCGGTGCTGCTGTTGGATGAAGCCGACAGTTTTCTGCAGGACCGCCGGGGTGCACAGCGCACCTACGAAGTTACCGAGGTCAACGAGATGCTGCAGGGCATGGAGCGTTTCAACGGCATCTTTATCTGCACTACCAATCTGCTCGAGCGGCTCGACCAGGCGGCCCTGCGCCGGTTCACGTTCAAGATCAAGTTCAAGCCACTCACGCTGGCGCAGCGCGAGACGATGTTTCGGGTGGAAGCGCTGGCGGGCGATGCAGCGCTGCTCACGCCCGATATCCGGCTACGGCTGGCGTCGCTGGAACATTTGAGCCCGGGCGACTTCGCGGCAGTAAAACGCCAGGCAACGATTCTGGACGCCGAACTGGCATGCCTGGAGTTTCTGGAGCAACTGGAAGCCGAGCACCGCATCAAGCCCGAAGTGCGGGAGAGCCGGGGCATAGGGTTCCTGCAGTGAGCCGATCCGGCAAGGTAGCGATTACGGGTCGCACAGCCGCAAAGCTTGAGCCGCCATTGCATCGGATTCTCCGGCGCAGGCTGCTGTGGATGGCCACACTTGCCACAGCGGCGCTGTGGGTCGGCAGTGCCCGTGCCGGGCCTGGGGCAACCAGCGTCGCCAGCATCGACTACACACGCGACTGGATTGTCCAGCCGGCTGTGGCCCGCGCCCTGATGGACGCCGGCGCACTGGTGATCGATGCACGTGGCAAAGACCTCCAGCGCTGGCAGGGCGAACTGCTGCATGCGGCGCCGGCCCCATGGCAAGACCTGTCACGACCGGATCTGCGGGCGCGCGGGTTGCTGCTGGAGGACGACGCTGTTGTCACCAGGAAACTGCAGGCACTGGGTGTGTCCCGGGACCGGGCGATTGTGGTGCTGGGCGACCCACGCAATGGGTGGGGAGAAGACGGCCGTATCGCCTGGACCTTGCGCACCCTGGGGCACCCCAAAGTCGCCATGGTGGATGGTGGGTTGCCGGCGCTGCGCAAACTGGGCGAGTTGCGCATCCTGCCACCCAGGATCCCGGGAGACTTCGTCGTCAACCGCACCCCACGTTGGGACGTGCGCAAGGAGGAAGTCAAGGCGCGTATTGCCAGACCAGACACGGTCATCCTCGATGTGCGCGAGCAACGTGAATACGAGGGCAAGACGCCTTATGGCGAATCCCGGGGCGGACACATTCCCGGGGCCAAAAGTCTGTGGTTCAAGGAGTTGATTGGAAAAGACGGGGCCTTGCTTCCCCGCGCGGAGATTGAAAGTCTGCTGGCGGCCAAAGGCATAACGCGAGATACCGAGGTTATTGCTTACTGCAGCGGTGGCGTCCGGTCGGCTTGGTTTACCGCGCTCATCAACGACCTGGGCTACAAGGGCAGGAACTACGCCGGGTCGATGTGGGAATGGTCCGCAATGCCAGCTTCAGAATACCCGCTGGTGCGCTGAACCAGGTATGCGCTGAGGCCGGACCTTCAGGGGCGGGCCAACCCAGCCACCGCCGGGTCAGCGGGTCGGCGCACTACCCACAGGGCGAGCGCCATCAGGCCGACACCGGCCAGCTGGACAGCGCTGAGCGTGCGGCCGTAGACCGCCCAGTCCACCAGCACGGCAGCACCGGGGTAGACAAACTGCAGAATGGCAATGCGCGCGGCTGGCAAGCGGGCCATGCCTGCATACAGGACAGCATAGGCCAGGCCGGTGTGGATGGCACCCAGCCCTACCAACCAGGCCCATGGCGCGCCCGCTGCGGGCCAGCCGTGTAGCAGTGGCCACCACCCGAGCAGCACGACCCCGACCAGACACTGCCACCACGCGAGTGCGAACGAACTGACCGTGTGTGCCGACTTTGCGATCAGCGTTACGCCGGCATAACTGAGCGAACCGCCCAGGCACAGGAGGAGGCCCCACAGGTAGGACTGCGTCATGGTCGGCCCGGCCTGCGGCGCGTCCAGCAGCCCCGTGGCCAACACCAGCCCGGCCAGTGCCACCAACACGGCCGCCCACTGCAGGCGCGAGACTGGCTCGCGCAACCACCACGCTCCGATGGCAATAACCCACAAAGGCTGTACGTGGAACACCACCGTGGCCACTCCAATGGAGGTGCGCGGGATGGCGGCGAAAAACAGCGCCCAGTTGAAGACTACCAGCACCCCGGTAGCCAGCGCAACCCACCACGCATTGCCGCTCAACCGCAGCTCGCGGATGCGCCCGGTAGCCAACCCCCACACCAGCAGCGCCAATCCGCCAAAGAGGCAGCGGAACCAGACCGTGGTCAGCGGGTCCTGTCCGGCCTCTTCTACAAAAACACCGATGGTTCCCAGCAACATGCCGCCCGACAGCATCAGCCATTGGCCCTGGCGCTCGCGTGCTACTGTGAGCGCGCCCGAGGTCGGGCCGCCAGGAAGGGTGATGGACGAAGGTGCAGGCATGGCTGCGATGTTCAGTCACCGCTATAGTCCTGTAAAGCGGATACATCAAAACCTTTTCATTCGTTTATCGAATTTACGCCTGACCATGCCTTCGTCCGACCTGCAACTTGACTGGCTGCGCGCGTTTGTAGCCGTGGTTGACGCCGGTTCGCTGTCGGCTGCCGCTCCGGTGCTGCACCGCTCCCAGTCGGCGGTGAGCATGCAGCTCAAGAAACTGGAGGATGCGGTAGGCCGCCAGGTGCTCCTGCGCGGCCCGCGTCTGCTGGAGCTCACGCCGACCGGTACCGAACTGCTCGGCTACGCGCGCCGTCTGCTGGAGGTACACGGCGAAACTCTGAATGCGCTGCACGGCCCGCAACTCTCGGGCCGGGTGCGGCTGGGCGTGCCCGACGACTATGCCGCACGTTACCTGACACCGGTCTTGCGCAGCTTTGCAAGCCGCCATACGGGCGTGGAGATCGAGCTCAACTGCGAGCAATCGACGGTGCTGATTCCCAAGGTGCAACGCGGTGAGCTGGACCTGGCGCTGGTCTCACGCGACAAACCGCAACGCGGGGCGCTGTTGTTCCACGAGCCGCTGGTATGGGTGGGTGCCGCGCAATACGAGGTCTGGCGGCGTGACCCGCTGCCGGTGGCGGTGTATGAACCCGGCAGCCTGGCACGCCGCGCCGCGCTGGCAGCGCTCGCCGCCCAGAAGCGGGCCTACCGGGTGGTCTACAACAGCTCCAGCCTGGCCGGCCAGCTCGCGGCGGTGTACAGCGGGCTGGCGGTGGCGGTGCTCACCCGCTGCAGCGCCCCACCCGACCTGCTGGTACTGCAGGAGAAACACGGTTTGCCGACCTTGGGCGCAATGGACGTGGCGGTGCTGCGCAGCAAGGCATCACGCCAGTCTCCGGTAGTGGATGCCATGTATGCGCAGATGCTGCAAACGCTGCGACGGCAATCCTGACGGCGTAGCGCGCCCGACTGCGGCGCTGGCAGGCGCCGACTAAGCAGGTTCGCCGTGCAGCACCAGCGGCCGCTGAACGACAAAACGAAAGCGTCCGCGCCCGGTCCTCTCGATCTGCATCGGACCAGCACGTTCCGTCAGGCGGCGCTGTAACAGCAACAAGCGAACGTCCAGGTTGTCCTGCACTTCGGGCAGGCGCAACTCCTGCGCAGCGTGGCGCAATTTGCGCGTGGTGAAATCATTGCGTTGGCGCAACACGTGGTCGCGCGCCAGTTTCCAGAAGATTGCGCCTGCTACGCCTTTGATCAGGTATTCGTCATCCAGAAAAACACTGTTGTCCTGTTCGTAGTAGCGCACCCTTACCGGTGTGCCGCGAGGCTCCGGCCGGGCCGCAGAGGTGGGTTCCGGCCCGGGCTCGGGAGCCACCCGCAGCAAGGCCAGCGCCCCGGCGAACTGGCCACATAGCAGCGTCAGTACGTCCTCGTCGTCATAACCAAAATACTGGTCGTGCCGACTCTCGACAAGCAATACGCCCAGAACACGCCCCTGACAACGCAGCGGAACCACCAACTGGCTGCGCGGGTCGGGCAGGCCGGGCAAGGGCACCTCGCCCCGCTGCGACGGGTCGAGCCCAAGGCGTCTTGCGCGGTCGAGCACCGCGCGCCCGTATATCGTCATGTGCGCCATATGTCCGATACGAATCGGCACGCCTTCACGCGCCGCAACACCCGCCAAGCCATCCCCGAGCGGCACCTCGGCCCCGGTCGCCTGTTCCGCATATCCATGGCTGGCAAGCAGCGTCATGGTGTGTCCGGTCGCGTCGATCAGCCACAACATGGCGTGATCGATGAGAAGCTGCTCGGGCAAACCCGCCATCAACGCGTCCACCAGATCGGCTGTGTCTTCACAACCCGACATTCGTTCGGACACGACGCGTGCCCCTGCGGCGAGATCGCAACGTGCCAGCGCAGCCGGCAGTTCCTTTCGCCCCGGGACCCGGCGCAGCTCCAACACCTGGTAGATGTCCGCGCCGCGCAGTTCGAATACTTTCTCCATGCCGGTGTGCGAGGCGATACCGGCAAGCTTGGCTCGCAAGCGTTCAAACGCCGGGCCCGCCGTTTCCGTGCGCAGGTAACGCAGCTGCATCACGACGCCAGCACCGCTGTAGGGGTCGTCGATGGACAGCGCCACGCGC
>JANOCN010000789.1:0-10655 GCA_031412185.1 Betaproteobacteria bacterium
GCGTCTTGCGGCACGATGCCAATCTGCTGGCGCAGGTCGTGCAGGGCCAATTGCCGCGTTGGCACCCCACCGAGAAGAATATCGCCACTCTGCGGGTCGTAGAAACGCAGCAACAACTGGAATACGGTGCTTTTGCCCGCGCCGCTTGGTCCCACCAGGGCTACAGTTTCGCCCGCTGCCACGTGCAGGCTGAATCCGCTCAAGGCCGGCTGCAAGGGGCGCGACGGGTAGTGGAAACTGACCGCGTCAAATTGCACTTCGCTGCCTGCCACTGGACGGCTGGCCAGCGTGGGTTGCGCCGGTGAGCGGATGGGCGAATGGCTGCCGAGCAACTCCATCAGGCGCTCGGTGGCGCCGGCCGCGCGCAACAGGTCGCCATACACCTCGCCCAGCACTGCAAAGGCGCTGGCCAGGATGATCACGTACACCACGGTCTGCCCGAGGTGTCCGGCGCTGATGCGCCCGGCAGTGACCGCCTGGGTGCCCTGGTACAGACCCCACAACAGTGCCGCCGACGTGGCGATGATCACAAACGCCACCAGCGCCGACCGTGCACGCGTGCGTCGGATTGCTACTTTGAAGGCGTTGTCGGTTGACGCATCAAAACGGCTGGCCTCGCGGGTCTCGGCGTTGTAACTTTGCACCACCGGAATGGCGTTCAGTACCTCGGCGGCGATGGCGCTCGAGTCGGCCACGCGGTCCTGGCTGGCACGTGAGAGTTTGCGCACACGCCGGCCAAACCACAGGCTGGGCAGCACGATCAGCACCAGCACGCCCAACACCTGAAACATCACGTAGGGGTTGGTCCAGACCAGCATGGCCAGCGCGCCCACCCCCATCACGGCATTGCGCAGGCCCATACTCAGCGACGAGCCCACCACGGTCTGCACCAGTGTCGTGTCTACGGTGAGGCGGCTCAGCACCTCGCCGGTCTGGGTGGTTTCGAAGAATTCCGGGCTCTGGTGCAACACGTGGCCATAGACCGCGTTGCGCAGGTCGGCCGTGATACGTTCGCCGAGCCAGCTCACCATGTAAAAACGCGCCGCCGAAAACAGGCCCAAAGCCACTGCCACGGCGAACAGCAGCATGAAGTGGTCGCGCAGCGCCATCACCTGCGCACCTTTGTCGCCGTCTGCCAGCGCCACGCCGGATGGTGCACCGACCAGCCCGCCGTCAATCAGGCCGCGTAGCGCCAGCGGAAACAACAGCGTGGAGACGGCAGCCAGCACCAGAAACAGCACGGCAAGGCAAATTCGCGCCGAATACGGCCGCATGAACGGAATCAGGCCTGAGAGGGACTTGGTATTTTGGGCTTTGGCGCGTTCGGATGTCATGGGTAGCGAATTGGGGTATGGACAAAAACCCAAAAAAGGAGTTTTTGGGGAGACCGACCTGCGAGCAAGCCGTGACTTCCCGATCCCCTAGCCTAACAGGCAACACGAGAGCCATCCTGACCCCCCGCGCACGACGCCAACCGGTAGCGGCGCGTCAGCCATTGCGGCCGCCGAATGCTAGTTCGGCTTACCGAAGAAACGTGGTACTGCCAGCACGAAGTCGGCCCAATAAGTAATCACTATCAGTGTCAGAAATAGCGGGATGTAAAACGGCAGAACAGCGCGCGAGATCTGGGCCAGACTTATCTTGGCAATATCCATCATGATGAACAGGATCACACCGAACGGCGGGGTGAGTGTGCCGATCAGCAGATTCACGACCAGAATAATGCCGAAATGTACCGGGTCCACCCCCAGGGCAACGATCAGCGGAAACAGCGTGGGGGTGGCGATCAGCAAAATTGCGGTGGTTTCCATGAAGCAGCCGATGACCAGCAGCGCGACATTGATGATCGCAAGAATGACGAACTTGTTATCCGAGATAGACATCATGAACAGCGCCAGCTTTTGCGGTGCCTGCGAGGTGGCCACGATCCAGCCGAACGGTACCGCGCAGGCGATGATGAATACCAGTACGCCGCAGGTAATCAGGGTTTCGCGCGTTGCCTCGAACACATCCTTGATGGTCAACTCGCGTTGTACAAAACCCAGTGCAGCAGCGTACACGACGGTGAGTGCGCCCAACTCCGTGGGTGTGGCCACCCCCGCCAACAAGCCCACAGTGAGCAGGATCGGAGCCGCGAGCGCGGGTAACGCGCGTACGAAGGTCTTGCCAAGACGCGGGTAGGACATGGGTTTCGTGGGCGGTGCATAAACCCGGCCGGTGCGTACCAGCCAGTAAATCATGGCCATCAACGCACCACCCATCAGGATTCCGGGCAGGAAACCTGCCAGGAACAGATCTGCCACCGACACCTGCACCATCACTGCGTAGACGACCATGATCACCGACGGCGGAATGATCGGACCGATGATGGCCGACGCGGCACTCACAGCGGCGGCGAATGCGGGATCGAAGCCTTCTTTGCGCATCGCCTTGACTTCGACCACACCCAGGCCAGCGGCGTCCGCCTGCGCCACACCACTCATACCCGCAAATATCATGCTGGCGACAACATTCACGTGGGCCAGCCCGCCCCGGATGTGGCCGACCATCGCATCTGCAAACTCGAAAATGCGGTCTGCGATGCCAGCCCGGTTTAGCAGGTGGCCGGCCAGCACGAACAGTGGGATCGCAATCAGCACGAAGCTGTCGAGCCCGGTGCCCATTCGCTGCACAACAATAGACAGCGGCACCGGTTGGGTGAAAACGATTGCCGCGATGGACGACAGCGCCATCGCAATCGCCACCGGTACCTCGAGCACCACCAGCAATGCAAACAGCCCGAAAAGCACCCACAATGTCATGAAACTACCTCTTGGGGTGCGGGCGCTGCTGTACGTGACCCGAAAAGCGTCGCCAGTTCGAGCAACAGAAGATAGACCGTGGTCAGCGCCATCGACACAGCCGATAACGTGAGGGGTAACGAATAGAACCAGCTACGCGGCAGCTCAATGGGCAAAGAGATAGTCTTCGAGCGGCCCTCGACACCCATTACCTTGATGCCCTGGTGCACCAGAACAACCAGCGTGACCAGCACCAGTATCCAAACGAGCGAGCGCAGGCCGGCGGCACCACGCACCGGCAGCAGCTTGCCAAAGGTCTCGATCAGAATGTGCCGATTCAGCTTCAACCCCAGACTGGCACCTACAAACACCATCCAGATGAACGCGTAGGTCGCGGATTCTTCCACCCAGGCGATTGGCCGCCCCAGCGCGTAACGCGTAAACACCTGGACGGTTATCGCAACAACGATTAGCAGGATCAGGCCGATCCCTAACGCCTGCTCGACCGCTCCGATGCGATCCAGCAGGCGCTTGTAGAGCGCCAGCATCCGCTCAGAGCTTCTGGATCTGGTCCCACATACCGGGAGTCCAGGCACCATCTTTCTCCATCTTGGCGACTCCTTCCTTGGCACGTTGCTGGATCGGTGCTTTGTCGATGGCGGTAACCTTGGCACCTTCGGCAGACATCTTCTTCACGACGTCTTCGGTCTCAGCCTGCGCTGACCTGCGCGTGTTCTGCACCGCTTCGAGCGCGCAGTCGGACATCAGCTTCTGCATGTCAGCGGGTAGCGCCACGAACGACTTCTCGTTGACGGTGATGTGCGCCGAAGACATCAGGTGGTCGGTGCGGATGACATTCGGCGCCGCCTCGTGGAACTTGGCCGCGTAGGCCGAAGAGATCGGACCCTCCGCAGCCTCGACCACACCGGTTTTCAGGCCCAGATAGATTTCACCCCATGCGAGGCGGGACGGCCGGGTGCCGAGTGTTTCCCACAGTGTCAGGTAGGTCTTGATTTCTGGTACCCGCATCTTTACGCCATTCAGATCGGTCAATGTGGCCACCGGTTTCTTGGCGAACAGGATGCGTGGCTGCGTAGGTGCAGCTGCAAGAATCCGCAACCCCTGTTCCCTACGCAGCTTTTCCGCCATGGCTGCGTAGGTCGGGCTTTCCAGAAACTTCTGCATATGGTCGGCGTCGCGAAACGTGAAGCCCCATGCCAGGATCGCGTAATCTTTGACCCAGTTGGCGTACCAGTCGAGCACGTCGCCATAAATATGCACCGAGCCCTGCATCATCTGTTCGATGACCTGCACGTCGCTTCCAAGTTGCTCGCCCTGGATAAAGTTGATCTTCACCTTGCCTGCAGCCTTGTCGTTCACGCAGGCAGTGAAACGCACGTTCTGGCGATCGAGAATGGAGCCAAGTGCGTCCGATCCGCCAAACGTAAGAACGGTTTGCGCGTGGGTTGGCCAGGCAAGCGCAAGAACGGCAGCCAAGACTGCGCAACGGGTTGTCTTAGTGAACATGGTGTCTCCGTGGAATTGAGGGGTGAGCGGGGTCAGCTTGGCAGCGCCGGTGCTGCTTGCTGCTCGAAATAACGGCTTGATAGCGCCGTCTGGTTCTCGTAGATCGATCCCTGGTTCCGGGCTGGCGGCAACGGCATACGTACCGGGCATACGACTGTGCGCGGCACCACGGTAGGCTGGCCTACCACCAGGCGTGCATTGAAATCATCCCAGTCCTGGACCCCCGACAAGGGGAACGCGTCGGCAGCTGCAAACTCATACAACAGCAGGTTGCGCGACTGCATGGACCGGTTCTGTGCCGAGCCGTGTACCGCCCGCACATGGTGGAAAGAACACGCCCCCGCTGGCGCAATGAGTGGTACCGCGCTGGCATAGTCGAGACGGTCGCGCGCGGGCTCCATGGCCCCGCAGAATCGCCCATCGCTGCCATGGTGGTCAAAGGTCGGTCCGCGGTGGCTACCCGGCAGTACCAGCAGGGGTCCGTTGTCCAGTGTTGCGTCGTCCAGCATGACGCCAACTGCCAGGATGTCGTCGTTGGTATGCGGGTAGAACGCCCAGTCCTGGTGCCACTCAACCGGTGAGCCATAGTGTGGCGACTTCAGATTGAGCTTGGAGGTGTTGAGCCGTACGCCACTGGGGCCGAGCAGGGCACTCAGCACCGCCAGCAAACGGGGAGAACGCATGAACTCCGCAAACACCGGGTGCACCAGGTGCGGCTTCTTGATGCGTCGTACGCGCGGTTGTTGTGGTGAGTGGTTTGGTTCCAGGTCGTAGACGTCGGTGTGGTTGTCGACGTGACGTGACTGCTCTATCAGGTCGGCCAGCACCTGCTTCATCTTTTGCCGGGTTGGGTCGTCCAGCAACCCTTTGACAACGATCACCCCGTCGCGCCGGTAGCGCTCCAGTGTTGCGGGGTCGAGGTCTGCCATTGGCTGCTTTCTGTTGCGCTGGTGGTCGCTGCGAGTCGATAATGGAAGCGCTTCCATAAAAGTATCACCTATACAATTTCGCTTGTCAAGCGCCGGTTTGCAGCTGCCGGTCCGCGCCCTTACGCATGTCGCCTGACAACCCACCGAAGGGCCAACCGGAACTCTCATGCCACCCAGCTACCGGAATCCACAGGGACCTGTCAGCGCCGCCCGTATGGAAGATGTTGCACGTGCTGCGGGTGTGTCGGTAGTCACCGTGTCGCGTGCCATCAACACACCGGGCAAACTCGCACCGGCCACGCTGCAGGCGGTGCGCGCGGCGATAGAGCAACTTCGCTATGTGCCCAATCTCACCGCGGGCAGCCTCGCTTCCAGCCGTTCGCGCATCATCGCGGTGATCGTGCCGACAATCTCCAATTCGATCTTCTCCGACACGGTGAACGGCCTGGCGCAAACGCTGGTGCAACATGGCTATCAGATGCTGCTGGGGCAGACCCAATACCAACTGGGCGAAGAAGCAGCACTGGTGGATGCTTTTCTTGGCCGCCGTGTCGATGGGCTGGTACTCACCGGGTTGACGCACGCGCGTGGCCTGCGCGCCCGTTTGCAGAAAGCAGGCTTGCCGGTGGTTGAGACCTGGGACCTCGGCACACGTCCGATCGACATGGTCGTGGGCTTCTCCAACCACGCAGCAGGGCACGCCGCAGCTTGTTACCTCTCTAGCAAGGGATACCGGGCCCTGGGGTTTATTGGCGGCGTGGACGACCGGTCAAGTGCACGTCTAGCCGGGTTTCGCGAGGGCGCGCGCGCATGCGGTGCAGGCGAGGTCAATGCGGCAATGGTACCGGCCCCATCGACACCGGCCGATGGGGCCGCCGCGCTGGCCGATTTGCTGGGGCGCGGGTCGCCACAGGCAGTTTTCTGCAGTAATGACATGTTGGCAGCGGGTGCATTGTTCGAATGTGCAAGACGCCGGATCGCAGTACCAGGACGGTTGGCAGTGATGGGTTTTGCAGATCTGCCCATCGCAGCCAGTATTGAGCCGACGCTCACCACGGTACAAGTGCGCGCGACCGAGATGGGCCAGCGCGCCGGCGCGCTCTTGATGCAGCGTCTGGCTGGCGACGGCAGCGCGCAAAGGATCGTCGACCTGGGGTTCGCCATCGTCGAGCGCGCCAGCGCGTGATGGCATCTTAGGGAGTGGCTGCAAGAGCATGAGAAGGCGCACAACCACATAGCAACCAAAAACAACCACCAGATACAGTTGACACCGATGGTTGATAGTGGTTGAATTAGATACATGGGTATTCTTTGGTTCCAGGTTTGCGAGGAAAGCCGATGACAAAAACGGTCGCCACGCCGGCCGCGTCAGCCGTCCGGGACGCAGAACTGCAGGCGATGTATGCACAAATCAATGCCAAAAATCTTTTCCCGTTCTGGGCCAAACGCTCGGACGTGGAACATGATGAAATCAAACAGTTGATGGAGGGGGTACGCGCAGTACCCTTTCACTGGAGTTACCAGCGCGATCTGGCGCCGCTGATTGAACAGTCGGCGCGATTGATCAACCATGCAGACTCGGACCGCCGGTCGTTGATACTGGTCAATCCGGGCCTAAAACCCAAACGGGCCACCGTCACTACGCTATACACCGCGTACCGGCTGAACGATCCCAACGAGGTCATGCCGCCACACCGGCACACTGCCAGCGCGATCCGCCTGGGGCTCACTGGCCAGCAGAACTTTACCGGCGTTGAGGGTGAAGACATCGTGTTCGGGCATGGGGACATGGTGCTCACGCCGCGCGACACCTGGCACAACCACGGCAATGTGGGCTCCGAGCCTGCCATCAACTTGTCGGTGCTTGACTATCCGCTGGTTGAAACCCTGAATGCCTTGCAGTTCGAGCACGACTACCAGGAAGACGGGCAAATAAAGAAGCAGCAGACTGCGCGTTTTACGCCCGACTATTCGTCGCGCATGTACGGCACCGGGGGCCTGACGCCACGTTTTGTGGATCACCGGCGCGGCGTGGGCAGTTCGTCGCCGATGTACGTCTACCGGTACGAGGCCATGCGTGAACTCCTGGAGCGCAACCGCGCTTGGGACGGTAACCCGTATGAAGGTCTGCAGATCGAATACACCGACCCGATCCGCGGTGGACCGGTCTACAAGACCATGACATTCTTCATGCAGATGCTGCGGCCTGGCGAACGCACACTCCCCCTGAAACAGACGGCCAGTCTGCTGCTGTCGCCGCTGTCAGGCCATGGGCAATGCATAGTGGACGGGCAAGTCTTCGGGTTCGCGCCGTTCGACACCGTGGCTGTGCCGGGAAATTGCTGGATGGAGCTCGTCAACAGCAGTGCCACCGAGCCCGCGATCATTTTCATTGCAAGTGACGAGAACGCACTGGCTGCGTTTGGCCTGCTGCAGCGTTTCGGCAAAACAGCGGGCGGCGATGTCGTCCGGCTGGTCTAGTACTTTCCGTGGCCCGCGCCTCTAACACGCGTCTTGTGAGCCATATCGACTGCCCAGGTGGCGGTCAGGTATGGGTTGACCGGAACATTCTGTATGTGTCGCACATGCGCCCGCCCGACGGTACGTCGATCTACGACGTGTCGGACCCGCTGCACCCGAAGTTTCTGTGCCGCATGGATATCCCGATGGGTTGGCATTCGCACAAGGTGCGTGCACAAGACGGCATCATGATCGTCAACTACGAGAAGTTCCGCGACGGCGCGCCCGATTTCGGCGGGGGACTGGGTATCTTTGATGTGTCCCGCCCCGGTGCCCCCAAACTGATCCACAAATGGCGTGTCAGCAGCGCCGCGGGCGGGGTTCACCGTTTCAGTTTTGACGGGCGTTACGCCTACATATCGCCGACCGCTGAGGGTTTTGTGGGCAACATCATGAAAATCCTCGACCTGGCAGATCCCACCCAACCCGAGGAGGTGTGCAGTTGGTGGATCCCAGGCCAGCATATCGCAGGCGGTGAGCACTATCCGTGGGACAACTTCGTGGCGCCGCGTTGCCACCATCCGCTGCGCCTGGGGGACCGTTTGTACGTGTCCTACTGGCACCATGGGTTTTTTATCCTCGATATTTCAGACATGGCCCGGCCCCGGTTGGTGTCGTCGGTAAACAGCAGCCCGGCGCACCCGCACCCTACCCACACCGCGCTGCCAATTCCGTGGCTATTGAAGGAGCGCAATATTCTGCTGGTGGCCGACGAAGACGTGGCCAAGCTGCGGCCCAGCGCGCCAGCCTTCACCTGGATCTATGACATCTCGGACGAGCGCCAACCCATGCCGATCTCCACCTTTCAGGTAGAGGGCATTGATCTGGACGGCAAGCCACAAGAGGCGATGACAGGCTGCCACCAGCCTTCGGAGAAGTTCTTCAACAATATCGTGCCGTTTGCATGGTTTGCGCAAGGCCTGCGGCTGGTGGATATTTCTGACCCGTTTCGTCCCAAAGAAGTCGGCTTCTACGAGCCCGACGTTCCTGCCGGATACCAGCGCGTCTCGTCGAACGATGTGACGATGGATGAACGCGGCCTGGTCTACCTGCTGGACCGTCAGCAAGGGCTGGACATCATCGAGTGTTTTCCTGTCTAGACCGCATGCACCAGCCAGCACGATCAACCTTAACTGTGGACGAACAGGAGTAACCCAGTGACCCATTCCGATGTACAGGTCTATGGCAAGAAGAACCCTAACCTGCCGTTTCACCCGGCGGTGCGCGCAGGCGACTTCGTGTTTCTGTCCGGGCAGGTTGCCAAGGACGAAGATGGCAATATGGTCAGCGGCACGATCGAAGCCGAAACCCATGCGACCATCAAGTGCTGCCAGCGTATCCTGGCGCTCGCAGGCTGTACGCTGGACGATGTCGTCAAGGCCACTATCTACCTGGAGGATGCGAGGGATTTTGGCCGCTACAACGGGGTGTTCAAGGAGTATTTTCCGCAGGGGCGGCTGGCCCGGACCACGGTTGAAGCGCGGGCAGCGATCACTACCCGTATCGAGATCGAGATGACCGCCTGGAAGCCGCTGGAGAGATAGGCGCCCGACTGGTTTTCAGCAAATATTCAAGCGCCATCGAACCAGCATCGAACCAACATTCCAACAGCAATCGCAACTTTCGCAATGCACTATCGATAAGGATCCAGCATGTACAAATTACTCGGCCGCGCGACCTCAGGCAACGTTCAGAAAGTTATCTTTCTGTTCAAGGAAATCAACGTACCCTTTGAGCGTGAGGACTATGGGCGCCTGTTCGACAACACCGCCACACCCGAATACCTGGCGATGAATCCGACACAGAAAGTGCCAACGCTGGTGGACGGCGATGTTTCAATTTGGGAGTCGCACACGATCCTGCGCTACGTGGCCAGCAAAGAGAAGTCGCCGCTGCTGCCCGCCGATCTCGCAGCCCGGTCGCATGTGGAGCGCTGGATGGACTGGCTGCTGGCCGCGCTGAACGCGCCCTACCTGGGGGGCTTTCGCGACGCCAAGAAGCCCGAGGCGGAACGCGCCAGCGACACTGTGAAGAACCTGGTGGCCGAGTTGGCCATACTCGAAAAGCAGCTTGCCAAAGATACCTGGGTTGCGGGAGCGGACTTCAGCTTGGCGGACATTGCGCTGGGGCCGATTGTCAAACGCTGCGTGGCGTTTCCGTTCAACATGCCGACCATGCCACATATTACCGCGTGGCTGGCCAAACTGGAGGCCCGGCCCGCCTTTGTAGCGGCCACTGCGGCCTGACATATTTTGCCCGATAGCACCAGCATGCCGATGGGTGGCCCCACCGCCACGGGCAATGACGAGCCCCACATCCAGGCGCGCGGCGTGGCCGTGGACTACACCCACGCAGGGCAGACGCACCGCGTGTTGCACAACATCGATTTGTCGGTTCCGCGCGGCGGCTTTGTGTCGCTGATTGGCCCGTCCGGCTGCGGCAAAAGTACCTTGCTCAAAGTGCTGGCTGGTTTGCTGGAGCCAGCCGAAGGTGAGGTACGCGTGGCAGGTGTTGCGCCGGCAGTCGCTGCGCGTCAGCGCCGCATCGGGCTGGTGTTCCAGGAGGCGACGCTGATGCCCTGGAAGAATGCGCTGGACAATGTCAAGCTCTTGATGGAGGTGGCCTACAAAGACCGGTCGCGCGACGAGATCACGCAGCGCGCCACCGAAATGCTGCGCCTGGTGGGGCTGGAGAAAGCGGCGTTGAAAAGCCCGTCTCAACTGTCGGGCGGCATGCGACAGCGGGTCTCCGTGGCGCGCGCACTGGCGATGGACCCGGAGGTGCTGATGATGGACGAGCCCTTTGGTGCGCTGGACGCCATCACGCGTGAAGAAATGAGTGAATTCCTGCTGGAAATATGGGAACGCACTGGCAAGACGATTGTGTTCGTCACCCACTC
>JANOCN010000790.1:0-2811 GCA_031412185.1 Betaproteobacteria bacterium
TCGGGACCGGCGGGTCTGACGGCTGCATTGGGTGCGGCGCGCGCGGGACTGGATGTGACGCTGGTCGAGCAGGATTTCGAACTCGGCGGATCGATCCTGTGCCAGCCGGTAGGCAGCGCGCAAGACCAATGGCTCGCAACCATGCTGGCCGATATCGCCGCCACGGGCAAGGTGCGCATACTGACGCGGGCTTCGGCGTTCGGACTCTACGACGGCAACACCGTGGGGGTAATTGAACGCATGGCGCCAGGCCTGGCGGACGCCGAAGCCGGTATAGCCCGGCAACGTCTTCACGTGGTGCGTGCAGCCAGCATCGTGATGGCATGTGGCGCATTGGAACGGCCGCTGGTATTCCCCGGCAACGACCGGCCCGGCGTCATGCTGTCCGGGGCCGTGGGGACCTACGTCAACCGGTACGGCGTGGTGCCGGGCCGCCGGGCGGTATTCGTCACCAACAACGATGGCGCCTATCTGGATGCCATCGTATTGGCCGGTGCCGGTGCCAAGGTCGTGCTGGCCGACCTGCGCCGGCAGGCAACGCCGGAACTGCTGGCGCAGGCGCGTGCTGCGGGTGTGGACGTGCAACTGTCCACCGCGATCACGCAGGTCAAGGGCGCGCACCGCGTCAGCAGCTGTTTGCTGGCGCCGTTCGATATCGACCAGGGCCAGGTCACGGGCGCGGGCAAGCAGCATGACGTGGATCTGGTTGCGATGTCGGCCGGCTGGACACCTACCGTGCACCTCACTTCGCACCGCGGCATCAAGCCGGTGTACCGCGCCGACCTGTCCAGCTTTGTGCCGGGGGGGTTCGACAAGGCCCACTTCGGCGCGGGCGGCATGGTGGGCGCGCAGACCCTTGCCGCTGCAGTACAGAGCGGCTGGGAGGCGGCGCAGCAGGCAGTCGCCGTCAATGGCAAGTCGCTTTCGCAGGCTTGCCCCGCTGCCCCATCGGGACACGATACGCTGCTGGCATTTGGCATCGTCGGCCCCATCGTCACCGACAGGCGCGGTGACAAAGCCTTCGTGGACTTCCAGAGCGACGTGTCGGTCGACGACGTCGACCTGGCGCACCGCGAAGGGTATGTGTCGGTCGAGCACCTCAAGCGCTACACCACACTGGGCATGGGTACCGACCAGGGCAAGACGTCCAACCTCAATGGCCTTGCGGTCATGGCGGCGCGGCGTGGCTTGGGGCTACAGGACGTGGGCACCACCACCTTCCGGCCGCCCTACACACCGGCCACGATAGGAGCGCTGGCCGGACGCAGCGTAGGTGCGCACCTGCAACCGGTGCGCCGCACCGCTATGCACGACTGGCACCTGGCGCACGGTGGCGTAATGATGGAAGCTGGCCTGTGGATGCGTCCGCTCTGGTTCAAGAGTCACGGCGCAAACATCTCCGAGGCCTACCGGGCCGAGATGGACATCGTGCGAGAGCAGGTTGGCATTGCCGATGTGTCCACGCTGGGCAAGATCGACGTGCAGGGCCCGGATGCCGCGGAGTTCCTGAACCGCGTGTACGTGAATGGGTTTGCCAAACTGCCGGTCGGCAAGGCACGTTACGGTTTCATGCTGCGCGAGGACGGCATTGTGATGGACGATGGCACGACCAGCCGCGTCGCAGAGACCGAGTTTTTCATGACCACCACCACGGCGCAGGCCGGCAAGGTGATGAGCCATCTGGAGTTTTTGTTGCAGGTGGTGTGGCCAGAATTGCGGGTGACCGTTGCGTCGGTTTCCGACCAGTGGGCGGCGATGAGTTTGGCCGGCCCGAAAGCGCGCGATGTGTTGGCGGCCGCGTTCCCGAATGTGGATGTAGGCAACGAGGCGATTGCGCACATGGGTGTACTCGATGTGGACTTGACCGGCGCGATGGGCGGCATACGTGTGCGCATCATCCGCCTGACCTTCTCGGGTGAACTGGCCTACGAGGTGTACGCCCCCATGCACTACGGCGCCCTGGTCTGGGAGCACCTGTTGGAAAGTGGCAAACCCTGGAACCTGCGGCCCTATGGCCTGGAGGCCCTGGGCTCGCTGCGTATTGAGAAAGGCCACGTGGTCGGCTCCGAGATGGATGGCCGCACCACGCTCGACGATATGGGTATGGGAAAAATGGCCAGCAAGATAAAACCGTTCTGGGGTGATGCCTTGCGGCGCAGCGAACACCTGGCACGCACCGACCGGCCCACGCTGGTGGGGCTGGAGGCAACGGGTCCGGATGCAGCGCCTTCCATCGGCTCCATCCTGTTTTTTGCCGACGATGCTATTGCAGGCCATGGCCGTGGCCACATCACGTCCACCACCTACAGCAAGCTGGTCGGCAAATCGATCGGCTTGGGCTTGTTGCAAGGCGGCATCAGCCATGTCGGCAAAGAAATCATTGCGGCATCGCCGGTGCACGGACGCCAGTACCGGCTGCGGGTGGTCGATCCATGTTTTCTGGATGCTGCCGGGGAGCGCTACCGTGGTTGAAGCAAGCTTCCACACAACGCCACCTTTGGCCACGGGGCCGCGCAGCCCGTTTATCGGTCACGCGGCCGGTGATCGTCCCAACAAGAGCAGACAAATTGGTGTGCGCCTGAGCGCTGGCACGCTGCCAACTGTCTTGCTGCTGTCCACCTGGGTCCAAGGCGCGGATGGGTTGGCTCCCGCTGTGCAGGTGGCGCTGGGCATCTCGGAAACGCCTGTCGCTACCGCAGGCGTACAAGCGTTGAAGGACGGCCTGCTGATTCGCACCGGCCCGGATGAATTCATGCTGCTGGCAGGTGCTGGGTCGTATCCTGTTGCGGGTCTGCGGCAGACGATCACGCC
>JANOCN010000791.1:0-8326 GCA_031412185.1 Betaproteobacteria bacterium
ACTGGTGGTGCGCTGTCGAACCTGTTCACAGAGCGGGCGTTGTTGTCGGCGAGCATCAGGTAGTGGGTACCGTCCAGATTACGCAGGTCGGCACTGACGTTGTCGTTAGCGTGTGTTCCTACCAGGCTGTTGGCAGAAGACACCAAACCGGTCAGCGCCGACCTGCGTAATCTGGACGGTACCCACTACCTGTTGCTCGCCGACAACAACGCCGGCTCGGTGACCTGGTTCGACAGCGCAGCACCAGTGACCGGTTTGATCTCCAGCGCCAATAGCCTAGTGGGCAGTGTTTCCAGCGACCGAGTCGGCAGTTCGGACATCAACGGCATCGGCAGCGGCAAGTCGCTGTTGTTCAGCCCTCTGTGGGGGGGCAGCAAAGGTGCTGTGACCTGGATCGACCACGCCACCGGTGTAACCGGTGTGGTCAGCTCGACCAACAGCCTGGTGGGAGCCACGGCCGGCGACTCGGTAGGCTCGAATTTCTTTGATTTTCTGAGCTCAACCAAACTTGCCATCCTGAGCCCAAGCTGGCAATTCGGTGGTTCGGTCTCCAATGCCGGTGCCATTACCTGGGCCAATGTGACCGGGATGACAGGCGAGGTTAACGCCACCAACAGCCTGGTGGGCAGCAACGTGGGCGACAGGGTAGGCAACAACGGCGTTACCAGTTTGGACGGCGTCCACTACGCCGTGCTCACCAGTGCATGGAACAGCCTGCGTGGCGCGGTTACCTGGGTCGACAGCGCCAGCCCGGTGACCGGACCGATCACCAGCACCAACAGCCTGACCGGTGCCAGCGCGGGTGACAGCGTGGGTGGCGGCGGTTTTAACTCTGTGGGCAGTGGCCACTACATCGTACGCAGCCCCAGCTGGGGCGGCAACAAGGGCGCAGTGACCTGGTTCGATATCGCGGCCATGACGGCGGGCGAAGTAAGCTCCAGCAACAGCCTGGTCGGTACCACGGCTGGCACCGTCACCACGGGCGACCGGGTTGGCAATACCTTCGAGTTCATGGACAACAACCGGGTGGCCTTGCGCACACCAAACTGGAATAACGGTGCCGCCACACGTGCCGGCGCGATCACATTTGTCGATGCGGCCACCGGTATCACCGGCGAAGTATCGAGCAGCAACAGCCTGGTCGGCTCGGCAATCGATGACCGGGTAGGCAACAGTTTCTTCACCAATCTGGGCTCTGGCAAGTACTACACCCACACCACCGCATGGGGCGCGAATGCCGGCGCGTTGACCTGGATCGATACGGCCGCTGCACCACTGACCGGGCCGCTGACCACCAACAACAGCCTGCTGGGTAGTGCCGCTGGAGACCGCTTGGGGTCGGACGGCATTTCGAACCTCTTCAACGGCAAACGCCTGGTGCGCAGTCCGCGCTGGAACAGTAATCGCGGTGCCGTGACCTGGTTCGACGATGCAACCGGTACCTTCGGGTTTATCAGCTCCGCCAACAGTTTGGTCGGCACCACGGTGGATGACTTTGTGGGAGATGACGGGTTCACCAACCTCGGTAGCAAAGTGGCGATTTTCAGCTCTGAATGGAACAACGGTGCCGCCACCTTTGCTGGTGCAATTACCTGGGCCGATGCCGCCACGGGCATCACGGGCGAAGTCTCGTCCTCAAACAGCCTGGTGGGAACAACAGCGAACGACTCGGTTGGTGGGAACGGGATCACGTTTACAACCGGCAGCCACTATCTGGTGCGCACCCCGAACTGGAGCGGCAACACCGGGGCCATCACCTGGATCGACAGCGCAGCGCCCTTGGTCGGCGCTATTACCAGCAGCAACAGCCTGGTAGGTGCAGCCGCTGGCGACCTGATCGGCTCAGGCGGTACCAGCAACTTTGGAACTAGCGGGTCGCTCGTATTCAGCCCGCAGTGGAATGGCACCCGCGGCGCCGTGACGTTGTTCAACAATGTGTCGGGCACTTTTGGTATTGTCGGCGCGGGCAATAGTTTGGTCGGCAGCACAGTTGGTGACCGCGTGGGCAGCGGTGGTTCCTCCAGCTTCGGAACCAAACGCGCCATCGAGAGCCCGGACTGGAACAACGGGGGCAGTATTGCGGCGGCCGGTGCCATCACCTGGGTGGACCTGGCAGTCGGGTTCAGCGGAGCGGTGTCCGCGGCCAACAGTCTGGTGGGCTCGCAGGTCAATGACCGGGTGGGCAACGGCAGCCTGCAGAATCTGAATGGTACTTTGTGGGCCGCCACCACGACCAGCTGGAACGGCAACAGAGGTGCGGTGACCTGGCTGAACAACGCCAGTCCGCTTACCGGAGCCGTGAGCAGCGCCAACAGCCTGGTGGGATCCACGGCGGGTGACCTCGTCGGCAACAACGGTTTTGCGTTTGACGTAAGCGGGTTTGAGGTGCTGCTCAGCAACTCCTGGAACAGCAGCCGCGGTGCTGTGACCTACATCAGCTACGCGTCACCGACAACCGGTGTAGTGTCAGACGCCAACAGCCTGGTGGGGGCGAATCCGAATGACCGCGTGGGCAACGGCGGCGTCAACTCATTCAACAACGGCGACTACTACGTTCGCAGCACCAGTTTTGCCTCCAACGCCGGGGCGATTTCGGTGGGTTCAGCCACTGCCGGCATCTCGGGAATCGTGTCCGGGGCCAATAGCCTGGTGGGCCAGGTCGCCAGTGACTTCTACGCCAGCTCGGTGACCGAACTGGGTGCAAGCAACCGCCTGCTGGTGCGCGCCTCGAGCGCCGACAGCGGCGGTTTCACCAACAATGGCCGGGTGCACCTGTATTCCGGCGGTGCGGGCGGCGGCGGTGGGGCCGGTGGCCCTCTTGGCGCGCAAGGCTACGGCGACAATCCGGGCTCGAGCGTCACCATTACACCGAGCCAAATTACGGCCATCACCAATAGCGGTACCAACGTCGTGTTGCAAGCCAGCAGCGACATCACCCTTGCGTCCGGGTCCGACATTGTCACGGTCGCGGCTGGCGCGGGTGGCAACCTCACCTTGCGGGCCGGTCGCAGCGTGTTGCTGAACTCAAGCATCGTGACCGACAACGGCGACCTGCTGATTGTGGCCAACGACTATGTGGCCGACGGCGTACAAGCGGCCTTCCGCGATGCCGGTGTGGCCGAGATCACCATGGCCAACGGCACCCTGCTGAATGCGGGCACTGGCAGCGTCACCTTGTTGCTACGCGATGGCCAGGGCCACTCGGGCGCAATAACCGCCGCCGACACGACCGGGCAACACTTCATCAATATGCGCAGCATCACCGCCAACAGTCTTCTGGCGCACACCGACTTTGGGGGCATCAAGGTCGGCGACACCGGGGCGACCGTGGCCAGCGACATCAACATCGCCAACGACGCCGAGTTGATTGCGGCGACCACCATCTTGTTTTCCGGTGGCGGCCAGGGAGCGTTTGCGCAGCTGCAGGCGGCGGGGCAAATTACGATTGACCCACCGTCGCTCGAGATGCGCAACGGCGGCTCATTTGCGCGCATTGCCAACACCAACCAGTTGTACCCCCTGATCCTGGTAGTGTCTGACTGCATCGGTTGCACGATTGTCTCGCCCTACGAGATCACCGGGCGCAACAACACCTTCGTTGATGGGCTGATTGGTCAGTTGGGAGACGGTGGTTTCGATTCAGAAGGCGGAGGCGGAGGTGGCTTCAAGGTCGATGCCAAAGACAAGGAAGACGACATCGCGGTGGACGCTGGCGAAACCTGCAAATAACCGGACGCGACCATGACTGCAACACATTCAAAAATACTGCTAACACTGGCAATCGCCCTACCCGCAGTGTCGAACGCGGCACCGGCAGGTGAAGTCGAATTTGCCAAGGGCGTGGGGGCAGCCCAGGCCAGTGGCAGCGCGGTGCCGCGTGCGCTCGGTCAGGGCTTGACGATCGAACCCGGCGACACCGTGACGCTTGGCTCGAACAGTTTTGCAGTGCTCAAGATGACCGACGGTACCCGCATGACATTGCGGCCGAATACGGCGATCAAGTTCGACGAGTACGCGTTCAAGGAGCCCAACAAGCCCGACAGCATGTTCACCAGCCTGCTCAAGGGGGGTGTGCGTATGGTGACCGGCCTCATTGCCAAGGGTTCGCCTTCGGCTGCCAAACTGACCACGGCAACCGCCACGGTGGGTATTCGCGGCACCGATTTCGATGCCCGGATATGCCGCACCGACTGCTCCACAGACGCCGGGCGCATAACCCAAAAATCTGAATCGTCCAGCGTAGCCGCGAGTGCGCGCGTGGCGGCCACAGACGGCCCGGTCTCTGCCATCGGCAGTACCGGCGAACGCCGGGCGGTAGCGCAGGGCGGGCCGGTGTATCCGGGGGATGTGGTCGAAACTTCGAGCAACGGGCATGCGGTGCTGGTGTTTCGCGACAACACCAAGGTCACCGTGCAGGCGCGTACGCAGTTCAAAGTCGAGAACTACGTCTACACCAGTGACAGTCCGGGTGAAGGTGCCATGGTGTTCAATCTGTTGCGTGGCGGCATGCGGGTATTGACCGGGCTCGTTGGCAAGGCGCGTCCGCAGGCGGTGCGCATGACCACCGCCACCGCAACGGTAGGTATTCGGGGTAGCGGTCTCGATATTTTCAGTGACCCCGATGGCTGCGCCGTTGCTGGTGGTGCTGCGGGTTGCACGCTGATCACCGCCTGGGAAGGCGAAGGCATACTCAATCCGGGTGCCGCCAACGAGTTGCCGATCCCGCTCGGTTTTTTCGCAGTGCAGGATGGGCTGGGCACGGTGCCGCGCCAACTGCTGGCACCACCGCCGTTTATGCTGAACATACCCGTGCCACGCCCGGACACCGTGCCTGCCAATGCAGAACAATTGTTCAGCGCGCAGGAGATCAACGAAGGTGACCCGGGCCTGTTCGTCTTCTCCCGCGATGGCCATCTGTCCTTGACCAGCGGCGATAAAACGATAGATATCGGGCGCGGCGAAACTGGTTTTCTGAACGAGGACAGCACCCGGCTGGTACGTGCGATCCTGACACCTAATTTCCTGGAGTTCGATTTCATTCCGCGGCCGGACCGTTTCAACCCGAGCACGGCGCGCCTGCTGGACCTGGCTGGCGGGTTCCGTGTGCGTCAGCAAGTTTGCCGCTAACTGGACTGAACAGACATGCAAATCCACAAGAAAAAAGCCCTCCCACTAGTTTTTGCGCTGGCCTGCCTGTACGGCTCCGCGCAGGCCCAAACGCCTTCGGCCCCGCAAGAAGAAGCCAGCTTCACCGTCACCGGTTTTTCGGTACAGGGAGACAACCCCCTGACCGATGTGTTGACCCAGTCGACGCTGCTTCCCTACGTCGGTACGCATAGCGGCATCGAGCGCCTGCAGCAGGCCGCCAGCGCTCTGGAAGATGTGCTGCGCAAGCGCGGTTTCGGCTTTTACAGGGTGGTGTTGCCGCCGCAGGATATTGGCGGCGTCATCAGGTTGCAGATGTTCCGGTTCACACTCGGGACCGTGGAGGTCAAAGGCAACCAGGTATTCTCCAACGACAACATCCTGCGCAGTGTGCCGCAGTTGGCCGGAAGCGGTTCGCCCAACACCTACGAGCTGGCACGCGACCTATCACTGGCCAACGAGAACCCCAGCAAACGCGCCAAAGTCACGTTCAAGCAAGGTGCGGTGGCAGACACCATTGACGCCACCGTGGACGTAGCCGACTCCAGGACCCTGACCGGCTTTCTCTCGCTCAACAATACCGGTGACTCGGCCACCGGCTACGGTCGCCTTACCGCAGGTTTATCGCACACCAACCTGTTCGACCTTGACCACCAGGCTACCGTTACCTACACCACCTCGCCCACCGACCCGGGCCGGGTGCACCAGTACGGTGGCTACTACAAGGCCCCGGTGTATGCCTGGGGCGGCATGGTCTCGGCCTATTACACCAACTCCAGCGTCAGTTCGGGCATTGTTGCGAATTCGCTGGACGTTACCGGGCGCGGCGAATTTGCCGGAGTGCAGTACACCCACTATTTTGCGCCGCAGGGCGACTACCGTGCTTATGCGTCGCTGACGCTGGATGACAAACACTTTATCAACGACAAGATCACCACGCTCGGTGGTGTGCCCTTGAGCCCGAACTACCGCACGCGGCCACTTACCGTGAGCTACACCGGGCGCCTGGAGGAGAAGTGGGGCCGATGGGGCTACAACCTGGACTACGCGCACAACCTGGCATTGGGTGGAGGCAACAACAACGCGAGTTATGCGGCCAACCAGCCAGGCGCTTCGACCAACTGGAGCGCACTGCGGTTCGGTGCCGACGTAACCGCGCCCTTGCCAGCCGACTGGATCGTGAATGCACGCCTGCGCAGCCAATGGAGTGACGATACCCTGGTGCCGGGCGAGCGTTTTGGCGTCGGCGGAGCCCAGTCGATTCGCGGGCTCAACGAGCGCGTGTTGTCGGGCGATTCCGGGCTGCAAGGCAACCTGGAGTTCTGGGCTCCGGCATTTTCAGAGAACGTCCGTGCGCTACTGTTCTACGATTTCGGCCAGGTGTTCCGCCATGACAAGGTGCCGTTCGACTCCGCGTTCGTGAGTAGCTGGGGTGCCGGCGTGCGCTGGAGCCTGGGCAGCAGCTTGTCGGCCAGTCTTGATTTCGGCCACATCCTGTCTGGTATCGGCAAGCTTCCGGTGGGTACTTCCCGCGACAAGATTCACTTCAACATGAGCTGGCGCTACTAGTACTTAGCAGCGCTAAGCAGCGGTAGCAGCGTTAGCGGCTGGCACCGATTGCAGATGCTGGGGTTGCGGCAGGTGCTGGCAGCAGATGCTGGGCCGCCAGGGCGACCCGGACGCAGTCTTTCAAGTGCTGCTCGCCGAGATACCGAATCGCCGAATAGCCGACCATCGCTGCGACCGCCTGCCCTGCAAGGGGCACGTACTTTGCGGCCTGTCTGGCGGTAAGCCGTACCCCGACGGTCTTGGCCATCACCAGAACCATTTCCTTGCTGACGATTTTGCCGATCAGTGCGGAACCGACCATTGCCACCGCCTTTTGCACCCTCTCTCGTTGCTTCGGCTCCAGTACGCCGATCTGCATTGGCGTCAGACCGAATCGGGCGTTGATCTCCGGTATCAGGCGCGACAACAAGGCGGCGTCCACCGCCCAGTCCAGCCCGGGCAAAGGCACGGCACTGGCCGCAGCGGCCACCAGAGACCGGCGATGCAGCAATTGGCGACAGGCCTGTACGGCCACGGTCAGACGGGCGTGTCCTTGGGCAAGTTGCAGAGCGCTTGGCATGGGCCTTCCTCGAAGTAGATAAGTTGAACTGTAGCGCGGAGTTGCGCGAGCGTGTGTTGGGTGTTCGCGGTGTGGGTGACGGTGAGCCCGCGCGCAGCCCGGTGTGCGTTGCTTTGAGTGTGGACACGACGCCACAGGTGGGGGCGAAAGCGGGCTCAGGGGCCGGTTTGCCAGTGAAATTTCGTAACTTTGTAGTTACACTGAAACGCGTCTGATGGGATCAGTCGGACACGGCATTTGCGCCCGTGTTTGCACCATCGCAACCGCTTTTTTAGCTTGTGCTGCAGACGAGGGCTGAAACATTGTCAACCGCTTTTTCGCTCCAGACCGGCTTCCCCCAACGGGCACTGCGATTGCGACGCATGCTGTTTGACCAAGTGGCTCGCAAGCTGGGGCTGCTGTGTGGCACGCTGCTGCTGGCTCTGGCCCCGGTGGATTTGTTACTGGCGCAGAACCAGGTATCCCTCGGCGAGACCGTGTACACCCAAAGTAACGGCCTGAGCTTGGTCCCGGCGATTAATGCTTGTTCCTCGTGCCACTTCAATAATCCGCCGCCAGATACCAACCAGGTTACGGTCGGCGCGCAGAACTCCCAACATCCGCAGGCCGCCAATTTCCTGGCAAGGATGACTGCCGCCTTTGGCTCTGGTGGCGTGATGACCAGTTTCAACGGTACAGCAGCTTTAAATCCACCAAGCGCAAGCCAGCTCAACAAGATGTTCCAGCTTGTTTTGTACATCGGGCAATTCAAGGCACCGGCGTTCAAGGTGCCGTCTCCAACCGTGGACAACCTACTGCGCATGACGGTGCGGTCCGGCGCGACCGGTGTCAAAGATGTGTATGGCCGCATCCAGGATGACGGAAGCGGGGGTGCCGCGCAGGATACAGGTGGTCTCGTGATCTCCAACACCACTGCCAATGCCAGTGCCGTTTCAGCGGCGCAGTTGGCTGGCACTGCCACGGTGGCCTACAACCTCAGCTATCGCTCGGTTGCGGGGTTTGCCGGTGCCGACAGCTTCCGCCTGACGGTTGTAAACCCTGCTGCACCTGCTG
>JANOCN010000792.1:0-4148 GCA_031412185.1 Betaproteobacteria bacterium
AGATATTACTGGCGTGTGACAGCAACGCCGCCTTTTGTGTCGAATCGGGTTTATGACCTTGGTTGCGTTAGTCCGAACGGGCTATTGATGCACCGCACCATGGGAAACATAATCGCGTCGAAGGCTGTTTAAACAGCCCAGTTTTTTGCAAACTTTCTAAGGGAAAACTCATGAAAATTGTCTCTTTTGTAAAGCGCGCCGCATGCGTTGCCACACTGGCCACGGCCTCGCTCAGCGCGACTGCAATGGAAGTGTTCATTGGCCCGGTAACCCCTGGCTCGTCGTTTGCGCAAGTGATCCAAAAGGGCATTGGAGCCTTTGCAGACAAGTGGAACTTCACCATCACCACCCCTACGTTCGCGGGCGGATCAGTCAGCAATCTGGCGATCTCGGTGCCTGGTTTCGGAAGCCTGTACAACATCGGCGGCTTGTCGGCACAGTTGTATACCGGCGGTGATGTGCTGATTGACAACTTGGACGATAACCCCGGTAGCACGGCGGACATCAAGGTCGGCTCTGGCCTGTTTCCACCGGGCAACTACTATTTCAATATTTCTGGCACTGGCAATGGGCAGTTCGGTGGCCAGTACGTGTTCTCGGTAACCACTTTGGCACCAATCCCTGAGCCGGAGTCCTACGCGATGCTGCTTGCAGGGCTGGGTGTGATGGGCGCGATTGCAATGCGCCGCAACAAGTCCAAGAACAGCTGATCAAGACACAACGGGCGGGCAGTTAAACTACCCTGCCCCAGCAAAAAGGGATTGCCGCGCAGTCCCTTTTTTTATTCCTCATCGGTCACGTGAAAGATTTCACGGTTTACCCGTTGAATCCCGTGGGGTGAAGCGACTGCCACAAAATCTACATTCTTAGTCCATAGAATGGTTTTGAATTTCGAGCGCTTCCTATCCTATCCCTGCGCGAGCGGCACGATATATGCATGCGCGTACAGCTTGCCGAAGTTGTTCTTCCCTAATGGCCTTCCTGCCCTCCTTATCTGCTAAAGAGTTGCATCGTTACCACCGTGTAGTCACACGTTCGGTCGAAGTGCGTAGCCATCTGGATGTACTGGCGTGGCTTCAGGGCGACATGCAGCGCTACCTCCCGCATGACATTCTGGTTGCCGCCTGGGGCAACTTCCAGCAGGGCCATATCCACCACGACATCGTGTCGCCGCTGGCGGGCGTGCGCTCACAAAACTCCAATCCACAGGCAATTACGCCACTTTTGCTGAATCTTTTCAAGCGATGGACGCAGTTCAGCAAAAGACCGTTTGCCCTGAACGCTGGCGAGAGCGGCTTCCTGCTGGGTGATATGGGCCTGAAAAATGCGGTCGGCGTTGCCTTGCAATCCATGCGTTGCGCTATGGTCCACGGTATTGTGGACGAACGCGGCAGCCACGATTGCCTCTACGTCACGTTCAGCTCCAAAGAGAATTTGGGTGAACCAGAGCGCAGCGCCATGTCTGTCGTGTTGCCTTACATCGACACCGCCTTGCGGCAAGTTACCCACTTGCCACACCAGGCCAATGGTCGTCTGAACGCAGCCAATGGCGCGGAAAACACCGTCCCCCAGGACTACAGCCTGACCGTACGTGAGGCCGAAGTCCTGCACTGGGTGGCGAAGGGCAAGACCAACCCGGAGATTGCCAGCATCCTGGAGATCAGCTCGTTCACGGTGAAAAACCACATGCAGCGGGTTTTCAGGAAACTCGACGTCACCAACCGGGCCCAAGCCGTCAGCAAGCTCATGCCACTGGCCAACAATGTCCAAAACTGATGCCGTACTGTCTGCGGCGTCCCTGAACAAACGACCCTCCCAATCGTCGATCAGCAAGGACAATTTCCTAAGCATCGTCGAGTCATCCATTGGGCCTTGCACGTTTGTTTTTTCGTTCTGGGCGATCGCTTTCTACGTCGACCGCGAGCTCCCGCCGCAATACCTGATTCTGTCGGTGCTGGTGTTTGCGCTGACCTTCCCCGGGCAGGCCCATCTGCAGTCATCCATTGGCAGGGTAGTGCTGGACATCGCCATCAACTGGTTATGGGTTGCCGCGCTGCTGCTGCTGACCGGGTTTGCAACCGGCTACATCCGCGAGTTCACCCAAAGCGTCATCGTCACCTGGCTGTGGGCAGCACCTGTGGCCGAGTTCGGTGTGCACCTGTTACTGCGTGCGGTGGCACCCAGCCTGATGCGTTTGCAGGGGCCGACGCAACGCGCCATTATTGTCGGCATGAACGAGCAGGGATCCGCGCTCGCCAACCGTATCCGCGAAACGCCCTACTCGCGGATCAGCGTGCTGGGGTTTATTGACAGCCGCGACCCAAAACGCCTTACCACACTGGGCAACAACAAACTGCTGGGCCGGCTGGAGTCGCTGGCACAGTTGGTACAGGACAACCATGTGCAGCTGATCTATCTGTCGCTGCCCATGGCGTCGCAGCCTCGTATCCTGCAGGTGCTGGACGACCTCAAAGACACCACCGCATCGATCTATTTTGTGCCCGACATGTTCTTTACCGATTTGATCCAGGGCCACACCGGCTCGGTCTGTGGCATGCCGGTCATCTCGGTTTGCGAGACCCCGTTTCGCGGAACCGACGGGGTGCTCAAACGCGCCAGCGACCTGGTGTTGTCGGTGCTGATACTGGCGCTGATCATGCCGCTGTTGCTGGTGGTGGCGCTCGCTGTGCGGTTCACGTCGCCAGGCCCGATCATCTTCAAGCAGCGCCGCTACGGGCTCGATGGCGAGGAGATCGTGGTCTACAAGTTCCGCTCCATGACAGTCACAGAAGACGGCAACAGCATCCGCCAGGCCGCAAGGGGGGACGCCCGCATAACACCGCTGGGTGCCTTTATGCGCCGCACGTCGATCGACGAGTTGCCCCAGTTTTTCAACGTGTTGCAGGGGCGCATGAGCATTGTCGGCCCGCGGCCGCATGCGGTCGCCCACAACGAGCTCTACCGCAAGCTGATCAAAGGGTACATGGTGCGCCACAAGGTCCGGCCCGGCATTACCGGCTGGGCGCAGGTAAACGGTTACCGTGGTGAGACCATCACGCTGGACAAAATGCAGGGCCGCATCGACTACGATCTGGACTACCTGCGAAACTGGTCGCTTCGGCTTGACATACACATCATTCTCAAGACGATTCGTCTGGTGCTCAAGGATGAAAAAGCCCATTGAGCTTTGCAGCCACACCGCACCACTTGACCTTGTATGTCCGCGCCTCACCATCGCCACTTGACGCTGCTCAGTCTCGCACTGGTGGCATCTGCGTGCGCGTGGGCCGAAGGCGCGGATGACCTGCGCTTTCGGGCGTCGGTTGGTCTTTTGCACGACAGCAATCTGTTCCGCCTCGACCCGGGTGCCAATGCGCTGGCGCTGATTGGCAGGTCTTCCGCAGCAGAAACGGTGCGCATCACGTCGCTGGGGGTCAACTACAACAGGGCCTACAGCCTGCAGCGGGTTGAGTTCGACCTTAACTACACCGACTACAAGTACCAGAACTTCAACTACCTCAGCTTCGCTGCCACCAACTACCGTGGTGCCTGGCGCTGGAGCTACACCCCGCACCTGTACGGCAACTTGTCCACGTCGCGCAACGAGACGCTCAACAGTTTTGTCGACTTCCAGGGCTTTAGCCAGCGCAACCTGCGCACCGACACCAGCACCCGTCTGGACGCCACCTACGAACTCGACGCCAACTGGCGGCTGGGCGGTGGCTTGTCGCGCAGTGCGCGAAAGAATGCCCAGCAACTGGTCCAGGAAGCCGACTACAAACTGTCTTCGGCCGACGCCGCACTCCGCTACGTGCTGCCTTCCGGCAGCTCCGCCGCGTATACCTTCACAAGCACCGACGGCACGTACCTCAACCGTCCCTTCCCGTCCGCCGGGCTGAACGACAATAGTTTCCGGCAAACCGACAATGACCTGCAGCTCAACTGGGCCATCAGCCGCGATGCCCTGGCCACTCTGCGCGCTGGGCACCGCAGCCGCTCACACCCCAACTACCCGCAGCGCGACTTCAGCGGCATGACGGGTGGTGCCAACCTGAGCTGGTCGTTCTCGCCCAAGTCGGCGGTCACCGCAGCCTGGCGGCGCGAGCTCGATACCTATGAGACCAACAACTCCAATTTCGCCCAGGTAG
>JANOCN010000793.1:0-3051 GCA_031412185.1 Betaproteobacteria bacterium
GCGCGACATTGACCTCAACGTAGCGCAGGGCGAACGCATCGTTATCTGCGGCCCGTCGGGTTCGGGCAAGTCCACACTGATCCGCTGCATCAACCGGCTCGAAGAACACCAGCAGGGTCACCTGTGGGTAGACGGTGTGGAACTGACCGATGACGTAAAAGCCATCGATGACATCCGCAAAAAGGTCGGCATGGTGTTTCAGCAGTTCAACTTGTTTCCACACCTCACCGTGCTCGAAAACCTCACGCTGTCACCGATGTGGGTTGGCAAGATGCCCAAGCGCGAGGCCGAAGAAAAAGCCATGACGCAGCTCAAACGCGTGCGTATTGCCGAGCAGGCAGGCAAATACCCGCTGCAGCTCTCGGGCGGCCAGCAGCAACGCGTAGCCATCGCCCGCGCTTTGTGCCTGACACCCAAGATCATGCTTTTTGACGAGCCGACGTCCGCACTCGATCCCGAGATGATCAAGGAAGTGCTGGACGTGATGGTCGAGATGGCCAGTCAAGGCATCACCATGATCTGTGTCACACACGAAATGGGTTTTGCGAAGGCTGTGGCGGACCGGGTGATTTTTATGGACCAAGGGCAGATCGTCGAGCAGAACAACCCCCACGACTTCTTCAACAACCCGCAAAACGAGCGCAGCAAGGATTTTCTGTCGAAGATTCTGGGGCATTGACTTCGAGGTGGTCGGGTTCTACGGCTTTCTGGCCCCGGTGGGCACGCCCCGCAGCCATGCCAGTGTGGCAGCCACCCCGCCCCCGTTGCCGCAATAAAATCCGGGTCGGAAATTCCCCACTGTGGGGTGTGGGACTGAGCACATCCGTGGCCGAATCTGCTAATCTCGGGCCATCCAAACCAACCTGAAAGTAACACCATGTCAGATACACCAGAAGCCATCATGAACGCCCAGCAACAAGTGGTGAGCGATATCAAAGCCGCCATCGCAGATGCCGAAGACATGCTGCATGCCACCGCGGACCAGGCCGGTGACAAAGTCGCCCGTCTGCGTGCCGGCATCCAGGAACGTCTGAGGGCGGCCCGCGTGCGCCTTACCGACGCCGAGGAAGCATTGGTTGCCAAGACCCGCGCAGCCGCACGAGCGACCGACGCCTATGTGCACGACTCGCCGTGGACCGCCGTCGGAGTCGCCGCCGCTGTGGGCCTGCTGGTCGGGCTGATCATTGGCCGTCGCTGACACCCAGCCTGGACACCAGTCCGGCGGCGTTTTTCTGCCATGAGCAAACCGGGTCAACCGGGCGGGCTTTTCGCGTCACTCGGCAACCTGTCCGCCACGCTGCTTGCCATGGGCCAAGCCCGGCTGGAATTGCTGGGAAACGAGCTGGAAGTGCAAAAGCTGCTTGCGCTGCGCATGTTGGTGGTCGCACTGGCGATGGTATTTTGTGCCGCACTGGCGGTGCTGCTGCTGATAGCCTTGGTCACGCTTCTGATGTGGGAACAACGCGTGCCGGTGGTGGCGCTGTTTGCGGGGCTGTTTGTTGCCAGTGCCGCCTGGTTGTGCCGCGCCTTGATGCGGCAGGTCAACCACCCTGAACCTGCGTTTGCCGCTACCCTGGCCGAACTGCAGGAAGACATACGTCGGCTCAAGGCAGCAACCGGTCATGCAAACACGTCTGATTGAGCTGCACCAGCAGCGTGGACGCATTCTGGAGCGCATTGCGGCCCAGCGTGGCCTGATGTCGCAACAGCTGGTTACGCTTGAAGCGGTTTTCAGTTTTCAGAATCGCGTGTCGAGCGCGGTGCAGGACGGCAAGGAATTCGCCCGCCGTCATCCTGCGGGCATCGCCGTTGTGTTGTTGACCCTGGTTTTGCTGAAACCGCGTACCGTACTGCGCTGGACGCAGCGCGCCCTGGTGGGCTGGAGAACCTGGCGCAGCGTCAGTGGGTGGGTACCCGGCTTTCTGCTGCAGAAGTTTCGCAATCTGCTGGGGTGAGGGCAGCGCACAGTGCGGAAGCGGTCCGGTCGGGCCCTGGATGCATATGCATCACTTTTTGCGCGCGCGTGTTGATGCGCCCGCACTTGCCCCACCCTGGTTGAGCCCATCCGACATACCAATCAGCACGCCGCTCACCAGCGCGGCGTAACTGTCCATCATCGCCTGCGCAGCGCGCATGCCAGTAGCGCGACCTTCGCGCAATGCTGTGCGGCCCTGCTCCACCAATTGATCCACGGCTTGCGTGGCCTGTGCGCCGGTGTCCGTGCCGCTGAGTTTCATGCCCTTGAGCACCTGCTCCCAGGGGCCCTGCATCGGGCCGCCAGCCGCCTGTACCGCCTTGCCTACCGCAGCAAAAAACATGTCTTCCATTTTTTCGACATTCGCGAGGGCACTTTGCATTTGTTTGTCCTTCATGTCCACGCCCTGGTCGACGAACTGCTGCAAGGCTTTCTGATTCGCTTGAACCGCCTGCAGCAGCGCTGCATCCATTCCGGCAAAGGCCTTGCCCAGCATGGCCTCTATATCTACTGGCGCAGCCGGATTGAGGGCTGCACCAGCCGAGCTGGCCTGCGTCACCGTTTTTAGCACCTTGCGGATATTCTCAAGCGTGAGTTCACGACCTTGCAACGCCTTCAAGGTGGCCTCGCTCACCGACTTGCGCAGGGCTTCCCCCTGTTTGGCCGTGGCCTGCGAAAACATGGTGATGAGTGCGTCCTGGTCGATTCCTGTTTTGATCATGGCGGTCTCCTGAATGGGTTGTAAATCGGCAATGGCAACAAGGGCCGTGCTGGTCTCCCTGGATCGCGACTCCGTCTGGGAGACGGCTCCGCAGGTTCGCAGGCTGGCACGATTATCAGCCCGGTTGGCTGTCTGGAGGGCTGGCGTTTTGTGGTTTGTCTTGGAGATTTGTCTTGGAAACTTGGTGGGCGGGCTTTTGGAGCCTTGGCTTGGAGGCTTGGAGGGATGGCGCTTGGGGCCTTGTCTCGGAGGCTTGGAGGGCTAGCGCGCCGGGCGTCCACGCCGTCTCGCTTGCAGTCTCGCACAGATGATGTTTGTAGCGCGTTGGGCTGCTTGGCGTGACCACCGGGGTTTG
>JANOCN010000794.1:0-8729 GCA_031412185.1 Betaproteobacteria bacterium
TTCGTAATCGTAATCTCACCGCTGTAACTGCCCGCCCAAACGATGTCTGGATTTTGCGGATTCACACCCACATCCGCGCACTCGCTGCCGCCTACCTCGTGCCAGTGTTCAAATTCCGTCACGCCGCCGGGGTCGTGGCTCGGCACAGAAATGGTAGAATTGTCTTGCTGACCCGCATACAAGCGGTAGGGAAATTGATTGTCAACGGTGACACGATAAAATTCGGAGGTGGGCTGATTGAGTTCAGTACTCCAGGTTTTGCCGCCATTCAAAGTAACTGTTGCACCGCCATCATTGCTGTGAATCATGATGTTGGTGTTGGTGGGATTAATCCAAAGCCCATGATTATCGCCGTGCGGAACGGGAAATTCTACGTCAAAACTTTTACCACCATCCACCGATTTCCAAAAATCTACATTGTTGACTAAAACTGTATTCTCATTTTGGGGGTCTGCAACGACGTGCGAATAGTACCAGCCGCGCTGCCGCAATTTATGGTCTCTACAAATGCGCGTCCCGCCTTGCGCAGGGCGGGCCAGCTTTCGGGCTCGGCCAGCAAGCGGGTCACCGCAGCGGCGAGCGCGTTGGCATTGCCGGCCTGGAACAATAAACCGGTCTCGCCATCGCGGATCAGCTCTTTGTGGCCGCCCACATCGGAGGCCACCAGCACCCGGCCCTGGGCCATGGCCTCGAGTGGTTTGAGCGGTGTAACCAGCTCGGTCAGGCGCATGGAGTGGCGTGGGTACGCCAACACATCCACCAGATCGTAATAACTCTGCACCTGCGCATGCGGCACGCGGCCAGTGAACACCACTTTGTCGGCCAGCCCCATGCGGTTGGCCTGGTCTTTCAGCGCGGCATCCGCAGGACCACCACCCACCAGCAGCAGCCGCGTATGTGGCTGCTTTGCCAGGATGGCGGGCAGCGCGTCGAGCAATAAATCCAGCCCTTCGTAGGCGTAGAACGAGCCGATGAACCCCACTACGCGCGCATCGGCCAGGCCGAGCCGGGACTTGAGCGCGAGGTCGGGCTGGCCCCCAGGTTCGAACGCGTCTATATCGACTGCGTTGGGTATCACCGTCACGCCGGACTCAGCAATACCACGCGCAACAATATCGCTGCGCAGCCCTTCGCAGATGGTAAATACATGGTGGGCGCGGCGCAGCGCCCAGGTCTCGAACGCGCGGGTCAGGCGGTAGCGCACACTGCCTTCGGACGTGCTTCCGTGGTCCACGGCGGCATCTTCCCAAAAGGCCCGCACTTCGTACACCACCGGTATCCCCAACCGTGCGCCCACCCGCAGCGCTGGCCAGGCGTTGAGTACCGGAGAGTGCGCGTGCAGGATGGCCGGGCGCAGCTCCTCGGCTACCTGCTGCAAGCGACGCTCGAGCTGGCGCATAAGCGCGAGTTCGCCCACGCCCGGCAGGCGGCTCGCGGCGGGTGCCGGGGTGCGGTAAAACTGCCAGCCATCGACCTCTTCTTCCAACGCCTGGGTGCCGACGTGTTTGGGGCTGGTGATGTGAAAGGTCTCCCAGCCGCGCCGACGTTGCTCGCGCAGCAACGACAGGGTGCGAAAGGTGTACCCGCTGTGCAGCGGAATCGAGTGGTCGAGGACGTGGAGGACCCGCAGGCTCATTCAGAACACCTTCGTGCTTTGCACTGCGGTGCTATCGCCTTGGGAGCGGCCCGGCGGCTCATCTATTTATGCCCGGCGCTGTTGCGCAAGAACGCCTCGAACATCAGCAGCGTCCACAGCGGCGCGCTGTAATCCCGGGCACCCGACTGGTGGGCATCGACCAGATGTTGAAGGTACGGCTGGTTGAACCACCCGGTTGCAGCCAGCGAATCGCCCAGCACGGCGTCGCGCACACGCTGCTTCAACGGGCCGCGAAACCAGCGCGCCAGCGGTACCGAGAAACCCATTTTGGGCCGGTACAACACGTCGTGCGGCAGGTGCGGCTCCATCGACTTCTTGAACAGGTACTTGCCTTCCTGGCCGCGGATTTTCAGACTGGATGGCAGCGTGGCCAGCCACTCCACGAGTTCATGGTCCATCAGCGGCTCGCGCACTTCCAGTGAGTGGGCCATGCTGGCGCGGTCGACTTTGGTGTTGATGTCGCCTACCAGATAGGTTTTTATGTCGAGGTACTGGATCAGCGCCAGCGCGTCGTCTGTGCCCGCCTGGCTGGCGTGGCGCTTGAATACCTCTTGTGCGTTGTAGCCGGCCAGTTCGGTCTTGAAGCGCGCGCTGAACAGCTCCTGGCGCATCGGGTCGCGCAGGATCGACACCGAGTGGAAATATGCCTCGACCGAGTTGCGCGCCAGCCCTTCGAAGGTGGTCTTGGCGCGGAACACACGCGGTGCCCAATCGGCCTTGGGGTAGAGTTTGCCCAGGGTGCCGAACAACGGGCGGCGCACCGACTGCGGCATGGCGGCGCGCATGCGTTCTTCCATCATGTGCAGGCGGTAACGCCGGTAACCACCGAAAGATTCGTCGCCACCGTCGCCCGAGAGTGCCACCGTGACATGTTTACGCGCCAGCTGGCAGACCCGGTAGGTAGGGATGGCAGAGCTGTCGGCGTACGGCTCGTCGTACAGGCGCGCCAGTGTGTCGATCAGGTCGAAGTCGTCGCTTTGCACCACCTCCAGCCGGTGGTTGGTGTGGTAGCGATCGGCTACGGTCTGCGCAAACGCCGACTCGTTGAAGGCCGGGTCGTCAAAACCGATCGAGCAGGTGTTGACCGGCCCGCTGGACTGGCCTGCCATCAGAGCGACGACCGCGCTGCTGTCCACCCCACCGGACAGGAAGGCCCCGAGCGGCACCTCGGCAATCATGCGCAGGCGGATCGACTCCTTCAGGCGCTGCACCAGCTCTTGCTGCGCGTCGGCGTCCGAGATCGGGTTGTCCAGCGTGAAGCGCACGTCCCAGTACTCAACCGGCTCGCCCACCGGCTGCCCGCGGCGGATGGTGAGTGTGTGGGCGGGTGGCAGCTTCTTGGCCTGCTTGAAAATGGTGCGTGGTTCAGCCACGTAACCGAGTGCGAAATATTCTTCCACCGCCAGCGGATCGATATCGCGGCGCAGACCGCCGTGCGCCAGCACCGACTTGAGCTCCGAGCCAAACAGCAGCGTGCCGTCGTCTAGCAACGCGTAGTACATAGGCTTCACGCCGAGTCGGTCGCGCGCCATGAACAAGGTCTGCTGGTTGCGGTCCCACAGCGCAAACGCAAACATGCCACGAAATCGCTTTACGCAGTCTGCCCCCCAGGCCTCCCAGGCGTGCACGATGCATTCGGTATCGCTCTTGGTGTGGAACACGTGGCCGAGCGCCTGCAACTCGGGGATCAGCGCCTGGTAGTTGTAGATTTCGCCGTTGAAAATTACCACCACCGAGCCGTCTTCGTTGAACAGTGGCTGCTGGCCGGTGGCAATGTCGATGATCGACAGGCGCCGGTGGCCCAGCCCCAGACCCGGTTCGATGTGCAGGCTGCCTTCGTCCGGGCCACGGTGCACCTGCGAGTCGTTCATGCGCTGCAGCACGCTGCGGCTGATGTCGCTGCTGCCTCGGGTGTCAAATATTCCGGTAATGCCGCACATGGTTGGGACAGTAGTTAGTGTGAGTGGGCGTGCGCGCCGGAGCGTACTCGATGCAACTGCTGGTCGTACAGATTCTGGTAGGTGGCCACCATGGCCTGCATGCTGAACCGGGCCAGCACGCGCTGGCGGCCGGCCTCTCCCATGCGGCGGGCCAACGCCGGATCCTGCGTCATGGCAACTAGTGCTTGCGCCATCGCCTGCGGGTCGGCGGCGGGCACTATCTGCCCGGTGATTCCCTCATCTACCAGGTCGGCATTGCCACCTACCGCTGTCGCCATCACCGGCAACGCGCTGGCCATGGCCTCCAGAATCGTGTTGGAGATGCCCTCGGCCAAAGACGGTAGTGCGAAGAGGTGCAGGCCGCGCATGATGGCAGCCACGTCGCGCCTTTCACCTGGCAACCAGGCCAGATCCGCCAGGCCCGCAGCGTCGAGCACGGCCTGAACTTGCGCCCGCAATGGCCCGTCGCCGACCATGACCAGCCGCAGCCGGGACCGCAGCGCAGGCGCCAGCGCAAGTGCCTGCACAAAGGCATGCGCCAGCGTGAGCTGGTCTTTGACGGTCTGCATGCGGCCTACCGTGCCCACCAGCAGGTGTCGCGCCGGATCGAATGGGCAACCCGGAATAGATTGGGGCCCGCCGGGAGCCGGGCAGAAGTGGGTCGTGTCCACCCCGTTGTAGGCCTGTGTGATGCGCTCGCGCGAAACCGCCACCTTGTGCACCAGATAGTCGGCCAGGTCGCGTGACAGCGCCACGTAGTGGTGGACAAACGGCTTGTAGAGGCGCCGGACGCGCTGGTAGGTGACGTTGCTGCCATCCAGGTCGCCCACGTCGCGGCCGTGTTCGCCGTGAATGCGTACCGGCACGCGTGCCGCCATCGCAGGCACCTGCACCTCCAGCGCGGCCAGATTGCGGCTGTGAACGATGTCGGGGCGCAACTGGCGGAACAAGCGGTACAACCGGGGGTACTGCCACACCCCATGGCCCGGGGCCTTGTGCAGGGACACGAAATCGACGTCGCTGCGGGTTATGCGCTGGCGGAAATCGGTGACCTCGGTCAACGCCACAATCGTGTGGCGGTAAGCGTCGGGGGCCATGTGATTGATCAGGTTGACCACGCCGTTCTCCAGACCACCGGTGTCAAAGCGGTACATGACGTGCACCACCAGAGGCCGGTCATCCGCCGCGCCCTTGGCTACAGACGCCACAACTGGTAACCGGCTCCCACGAGCGCCTTGGCATCGTAGACCGCCTTGACATCGATGAAAGCACCGCCCTTGACCAGCTTCTTGGCGAAGTCTTCCATGGAGAGCGCGGCAAACTCCTTGTGCGCCACTGCCGCCACAATCGCGTCCGCGCGCGGCAGGTCGTCCCAGGGCAGCAGAGGCACGCCGTATTCGTGCACCGCTTCGTCGGACTCCGCCTGCGGGTCGGTCACGAACACCTGCACGCCATAGGTCTTCAACTCGTTGATGATGTCGATCACCTTGGAGTTGCGCAGGTCGCCGCAGTTTTCCTTGAAGGTGAGACCCAGCACATTGACCTTGGCACCCTTGATGTAGCTGCCCCCGGCGATCATGTGCTTGATGGTCTGCTCGGCGATGAACTTGCCCATGCCGTCGTTGATGCGCCGCCCGGCCAGGATGACCTGCGGGTTGTAGCCCAGCATCTCCGCCTTGTGGGTCAGGTAGTAGGGGTCGACGCCGATGCAGTGGCCACCCACCAGACCAGGCTTGAACTTGAGAAAGTTCCACTTGGTGCCCGCTGCCTCCAGCACTTCGGTGGTGTCGATGCCGAGTTTGTCGAAAATGATCGACAACTCGTTCATGAGTGCAATGTTCAGGTCGCGCTGGGTGTTCTCGATCACTTTGGCGGCTTCTGCGGCCTTGATGCTGGAGGCGCGGTGCACGCCGGGCACAATGATGCGTTCGTACAGCTTTGCAACCTTGTCCAGCGTGTCGGGCGTGTCACCCGAGACGATCTTCAAAATGCGGGTGAGCGTGTGTTCCTTGTCGCCCGGGTTGATCCGCTCGGGCGAATACCCCACAAAAAAATCCTTTTTCCAGGTCAGGCCGGACTCGCGCTCCAGCACCGGAATGCAGATCTCCTCGGTGGCACCCGGGTAAACGGTGGATTCGTACACCACGGTCACGCCCTTTTTCATGTGGCGGCCCACGCTGGTGCTCGACCCGATAAGCGGCCGGAAATCCGGAATGTGGGCAGTGTCCACCGGGGTCGGCACCGCAACAATGATGAAGTCTGCCTCCGCCAGCATGGCCGGGTCTGCGGTGTAGACCGCGTGCGCGGACGCATGCATCTCTTCATCGGACAGCTCGCGCGACGGATCCACCCCACGCAGGCAGGCCTCCACCTTCGGGACCGAAATGTCGAAGCCGATGGTACGCACATGTTTGCCGAATTCGACCACCAGCGGCAGCCCGACATAACCCAAACCAATTACCGCAACCACTGTCATCACACAATCTCCCAAAGTTCAAACGCACCACCTGGCATGTGGAACATCAATTTCGTGCTGCCTGACGCAGCATCGCGTCTATGGCCGTGTAGTTTGCCGCCAGGAACGACGCAAGCGCCGCACTGCCTGCCTTGCCGGGGTCCTGCGCCGCGTAAACGATGATCACCGCCGAATGGTCACCCCGCCCGGTCAACCGATGCAGCGCACTATAGGCCTTGGCCAGATAGTCGCTGGCGGTCAAAGTGCCGTCAATCCAGTAAATCTGCCACGCCACCAGTCGCCCTGCAGTGGCCGGGTCGACTTCCCGCAGGTTGCGCAGTTCAGCGGTCCGCACCGAAACCATTTGCTCGCCAGCCTTGACCTGCAGCTGGCCCGAGCCCACGCGGCTCCAGCCTGGATCATCCGATACCACCAACGCATTGCTGGAGCTGACCAGTTTGCGCCGGTAATCCTGATTCTCGTAGTAGCCAAGGTACAGCCCGACTACCTGGCCCGCAGCACTATAGGCACTGTTGGTCTCGCCAGACGGGTTCTCGAAGGCCGGTTTGAAATCCAGGGTGCGGGTGTCTGACAAAGACCAGCCCCCCGCAAGCTGCGCCGGGGCAGCCAGCACCGGCGCGATGCTGGATGCCTTGCTCTCGATGGACCGTTGAACCATGGCTGGCAGCGCGACAACGAGCGCGAGCACAGCTGAGGCAGCCCAAAACCGGGGTGTCACTGTAGTCATGGTGCGGCTGGGGGCAGGCGGCGCGACCGCGACCGCCGGTTGATCGGGCTCAGACCACCTGGCTCCAATGAGAAACATCAACATGATCACGATGCCAAAAAACACCCATCCGTATACCAAGTGGTCCACCCCGACCGCCAGCGTGTTACCGGAAAAGTGGCCCACCATGACAATCATGTAGGCGCGCATCCAGTTGGCAACGATCGGTACCAATATGGACACAAGAATGAACAGGGCGCGGCGTTTGGTCGACTGGTAGTTCAGGTAGGCGTACAAAGTGCCGACGGTGACTGATGCCAGCAAGTAGCGCACGCCGCTGCAGGCCTCCACCACCGACCAGCTACCCGAAGAAATGACAAACTGCAAACCTTCGCGGTGCACCGCAAGCCCGCTCAGGCGCAGCGCCATAATCGTAAAAGTCGCCGTCCACTCCATCAGCTGGGGTAGCATGAACTCACCGATTGGAACGGCGAAGAAAAGAAAAACCAGCGGAAAGGTGATGGCGCGCGCTACCTGAATCCCCAGCAAAGCTGGCACTGCCAGCACCAGCAAGGCGGTGAACGCCAGTTGCGTGACCGAATTGACTGCCACCATATCGCCGAGCAGCCAGAGAATCGCCGCGCCTGCCATCGGCAGCAGAACCCAGGCCGCCGGTTTGGGTACCAGGGTGGCCAAATGCTCGCGCTTGCGCCAGATCAGCCACAACACGATCGGTGGAACCACAAACGCGTGGGCAAAGGTTTCCGAGCGGTGCCAGATGGTCACCATGGCAATTGCCGTCTCGCGATAGAGCACCAGAATTAGCACCAGCGCCAGCCCGAGCGCCGGTAGCGCTGTTCGCCAGGCCACCGGAACGACGGCAGACGGCAGGGCCGGGCGCTGCTGGTCCGGATGCGGCGGGGCGGGTTGGTTCGTCAAAGGCTTTCTTTCGTTAAGTACTGGTCGATTCCGGCCAAGTGGGCGTCCCAGCTGTAACGGCGCAACACACGCTGCCGACCGGCTGCGCCCACTGCCGCAGCCTGCGACGGCTGTTGCAACAACGACGATATTACCTGCGCGTACTCGTGCGCAGACGTGGCAGCGGCCAACTCGCCCGGACATTCGGCCTGGATGGCGTCGACACAGTCCTGCGCGGCAACCACCGGCCTGGCCATCGCCATAGCCTCCAGGATCTTGTTCTGGATACCGCGGGCGACCCGCATCGGTGCCACCACCACCGCCGCGTGCTGCAGATAGGGCCGCACATCGGCGACCGTACCGGTCACGACCACCGCGTCGGACGCGAGGGCACTGACTGCAGGCGGGGGGCTGCGGCCCACGATGTAGAAGCGCAGCAGAGGCCAGCTTTGGCGCAATAGCGGCAACACGTCGGAGGCAAACCAGGTCACGGCATCGATATTGGGCCAATAGTCCATCGCACCGGTGAACACAACCGCCTGCTGGTCTGCGGAAAACGGCGACGAACGCGCCGGGCTGGGCGAAAAGAACTCGGCATCGACCCCATTGCCCATCGCCTCTACCACCTGGCTGCATTCGGGTGCCAGCCGCTGAAAAAGTGCGGTTTCGCTGTCGGTCACAAAAAACGACCGCCGCGCGCGCAGGGCTAGCGCCCGCTCGTAGGCCAGCAGGCAGCGCCCTTCGCGCTGGTACACCCAGGACATCGGCCAGCGGTGCTGCCCGGCATACTGGGACCACTTGGCAGAGTCAACATCGACGAAATCGACCAACAGGGTGCCACCACCCACGGCCCCGGCGGGCGACGCATATTGGGCCATTGCGGAAGAGAAAACCACCGTGGCGTCAATCTTCTGGCTGGCCATGGTGCTGGCGACCCAGGCCTTCATGCCGGCATCGCGGTAGTAGCCCAGGCTCAGCGCCTGGCCGGTGAACAGGCCCCGCGCACTGCGCAGCTTGGCAAGCCGTGGTGCG
>JANOCN010000795.1:0-1614 GCA_031412185.1 Betaproteobacteria bacterium
TCTTGCCGATGACCGAACCAGCCTCAATCACGCGCCAGAACGGCGACACACTGTCTGTAGCCTGCCCGGCGTCCATTTTTTCAATCGCCGCTTGCGCGCTGATACGAAGGAAGATCGCGGTGCTGACGGGGCAGGTCGCATCACAGCTCTTCTTGCGTGCCAACTCGCGCCGCATCCGTTCGATGGTCCGGGTCTCGCCAGGCGGTTTGTGCGACAACGAGTTAGCTCACGCTGTCAAGCCTGCCGCCCTAACAGCAGGTACTCCATCAGCGCTTTTTGGGCATGCATGCGGTTCTCGGCCTCGTCCCATACCACCGACTGGGGTCCGTCGATCACGTCGGCGTCTACTTCCTCACCCCGGTGGGCAGGCAGGCAGTGCATGAAGAGCGCGCCGGGTTTGGCTGCGCGCATCATGTCGCTGTCTACGCGCCAATCTGCAAATGCGACCCTGCGGGCGTCGTTCTCAGCCTCAAAGCCCATGCTGGTCCATACGTCGGTGGTCACCAGGTCGGCCCCGGCACACGCCTGCAGCGGGTCCTTGAACACGCGATAGCTCTCGCTCGAGCGGATGCCCGCCACCGACTGGTCTACCTCGTAGCCAGAGGGGGTGCTCAGGTGCACCCTGAAGCCCAGTATTTCGCTTGCCTGCAGCCAGGTGTTGGCCATGTTGTTGCCGTCGCCGACCCAGGCCACGGTTTTGCCCGCCAGCAAGGATGGGTCTGGCATTCCCTTTGCGTTCAATCCGCGGTGCTCGAGAAAGGTAAACAGGTCTGCCAGAATCTGGCAGGGGTGAAACTCGTTGGTCAGGCCATTGATCACCGGCACGCGCGAATGCTGGGCAAACAGGTCAATCTTGGCCTGCTCGTGGGTACGGATCATCACCAGATCCACCATGCGGCTGATCACCTTTGCGGTGTCGTCAATCGGCTCGGCCCGGCCCAGGTGGCTGTCGCCGGTGGTCAGATGCACCACGCTGCCGCCCATCTGGTACATACCCGCCTCAAAACTCACGCGGGTGCGCGTGGAGGCCTTCTCGAAGATCATGGCCAGCGTGCGGTCAGCCAGAGTGTGATGTTTTTCGTACGCCTTGAACTTGCGCTTGATCAGCGCGGCACGCTCAAACAGGTAGGCATACTCTTCTGCGCTCAGGTCGCTGAATTGCAGATAGTGCTTCATGGGGCATCCGCCAGCAGCTGCTGGATCAGCGGACACAGAATATTGCTCACCTGGTCGGCCTGCGTGGTGGTCATGATCAGCGCGGGCAACAGGCGCACCACGGTGTCGGCCGTAACACTTATCAGCAAGCCGTTCTCGGCACATTGCCCCACCAGCGCCGCACAGGGTTTCGCCAGATCGATGCCAATCATCAGGCCCTGGCCGCGGATCTCGCGCACTGCGCCCGACGCCAGCTCGGGTGCCAGGGCGCGCCGCAAGCTGGACCGTAAATGTTCGCCGACCCGCGCCGCATTGGCCAGCAGGCCGTCTTCTTCCATGATGCGCAGGGTTTCCACGCCGGCGCGCATGGCCAGCGGGTTTCCGCCAAACGTGGTGCCATGGTTGCCAGGCTGGAACAGCGTGGCGGCCTTGGGGCCGGCCACCACCGCGCCGATCGGC
>JANOCN010000796.1:0-1616 GCA_031412185.1 Betaproteobacteria bacterium
AGCGGGCGTACCAGCTCCACGGCGTTGCTCAGAGGCAGCCATTCGGCGACTAGCCGCACATACGGTGGCAACTGCTCGATCGGGAAAAAGATGCCGCTGAGGAACATCATCGGCGTTAGGAACAGGGTGAAGTAATAGGTAAAGAAATCGTAGCCCTTGGCCAGGGCGTTGAAGATCAGCGCGATGCACGAGAACGTCATGCCGACAAACAGCAGCACCGGCCACGCCAGCAACAGCTTTGGGCTGTGGCTGATGCCCAGAGCCAGCATCACACCGAGGATGGCAGTCACCGTAAATATGGCCTTGAACGCGGCCCACAACATTTCGGCCAACACGATGTCGTCCAGCTGTACTGGCGCGTTCATGATGCCGTCCCAGGTTTTTTGCACATGCATGCGCGAGAACGCCGAATACAAGGCCTCGAACGAGGCGGCGTTCATCGCACTCATGCAGATGCTGCCGCTGGCCAGAAAAAGTATGTACGGTATCTGCGTGCTGCCTTGTGCGCCGGATACCGTGACCTGCCCGACCAGCGCGCCCAGGCCATAACCGAAAGCAACCAGCCACATCAGCGGCTCGGCAATGTTGCCGACCAGGCTGGGGATAGCCAGCTTGCGCCACACCAAGAGGTTGCGCAGAAATACCGGCCAGAAACGCAACGACAAACGCGGCGCATGCCAAATCATTTACGCATCCTCCCTTATTTGCCGTCCGGTGAGCTTGAGGAAGAGGTCCTCCAGATTGGCCGGGCGGTGCAGGGTACGCAATTTTGGCCAGGATGCCAGTGCATCGAGTACCTGCTTCGCGTTCTGGGTGTAGAAGAAGACCGTCTCACCGCTGAGTTCTACCCGCGCTGCCAGCTTGCGGATGGGGGAGTCCATCAGTGCCACCGCGCCAACGCCGTAGACCTCGACCACATCCGGCTCCAGGTGCGCGGCGATCAGGTCGCGCGGGGTGCCTTCGGCAATTTTGCGGCCATGGTCGAGCACCAGCAGGCGCGAACACAGGCGTTCGGCCTCGTCCATGAAATGGGTGGTCAGCAAGATCGACTTTCCCTGCTGCAACAAGACTTGCAGGCGCTCCCACATCAGGTGCCGGGCCTGTGGATCGAGCCCGGTGGTTGGTTCGTCCAGCAGCAACAAGCGTGGGTCATTCACCAGAGCGCGCGCCAGACTCAAACGGCGTTTCATGCCACCAGAGAGTTCACCCGGCTTGGACCCGGCCTTGTGCGACAGCGAGGCAAACTCCAGCAGTTGCGGAATGCGCTGGCGGATCGCTGCGTCGCGCATGCCAAAGTAACGCCCATAGACGAGCAGGTTCTCCGAGCAGCTGAAGTCGGGGTCGAGTGTGTCGAGCTGGCTTACCACGCCAAGCCGGGCCTTGATGGCCATTGCGTCTTTCGGCATACCCAGAGCGGCAGCACCGTCCTCCCCCAGCGCGTAACTGATTTGCCCGGCGTCTGGGGTACTCTGGCCCAGGCACATCCGGATGGTGGTGGTCTTGCCCGCGCCGTTGGGGCCAATCACACCCAGGCATTCGCCCGCGCGAATGGTGAACGACAAGTCGTCCACCACGGTGCTGTCGCCATAACGCTTGCTCAAGTGCGAGACCTGAAG
>JANOCN010000797.1:0-3395 GCA_031412185.1 Betaproteobacteria bacterium
TACCGCGAGATTCTGGGTTGCATCATGGACGGCGAATTCAACGAGGGCGACAAGTTGCCCACCGAGTTGGCGCTGACCGAACGATTCACCGCGTCGCGCCCCACCATCCGTGAAGCACTGTCGCGGCTGCGCGCCGATGGCATCACCAGTACGCGCCAGGGTTCCGGCACATTCGTCACCCGGCGTCCCGACCCCGACCTGCCGCGTTTCACTCCCCTGGAGACCATATCCGACGTGCAGCGTTGCTTCGACTTTCGTATCGTCGTCGAATCGGGTGCAGCAGCCCTGGCCGCGACCATGGCCAGCGACGCCGACTTGCTCGAGATTGAGCGCCGGTTTCGCGAGCTGGACGATGTGATCGCCGAGCAGACGGTGGGCTCCACCGAAGACTTTGACTTTCACCTGGCCGTGGCGCGGGCGTCAAAAAACCAGTTCTTCATCTCCGCCATCGCGTCCATGCAGGAGCAGGTGCTGGTGAGCATGACACTGATGCGCAACCTGTCGCTGATAAAAAGCGTGGAGCGGCAGAAATTGGTGCAGGCCGAACATGAAGTGGTGCTCGCCGCCCTTAAAAAACGCGATGCACAGGCCTCTGGCCAAGCCATGCGGGTGCACCTGGAAAACGCGCGGAACCGGATGTTTGGCAAATAGGCAGGTCTGGCAAATAGGCAGGTCTGGCAAAGCGGGCCAATTGGCAAAAAAGGCCTATTCCGTCTGTTGTGGCTGGCGCGGGCACCGGGCTCACGCCAGCCTTCTGGCAGCGACTCCCCCAGACTGATCCGCGCCATGTTTCAGTTGTTTCGCAAGCTCTGGCATGGTTCATCCTTGCAAGAGTTCGCATCGGGCTTCACCCGCAGCGTCCATCAACCTGCCGTCACGGCGATGCGGCGCGGCTGCGCATGGGCCTGCTTTGGGATGCGCAGCGTCAGGACACCGTCTTTCAGATTGGCCTCGATGCGTGTCGTGTCGAGTTCGTGGCTCAGCGTGAAGCTGCGCTGGTAGCGTGGCACCCGCAATTCGGCATAGATCGCTTCCATCCCATCGGGCGTGCGCGGCTGCACGTCACCTTCGATCAGGAGGGTGTCACCTTCGACCTTCAACTCCAACTGCTCTTTCGGCACGCCGGGCATATCCGCAAGAAGCGTGATACCGGAGGCGTCCTCGAACACGTCGACGGCGGGTGGCGCGGCACGCAGATGCTCCGGCTCGGCGGCGGCTGGGGTGGAAGTGGCTACTTGCTTGCTGTTGTTCATGATGGGTTCTCCTTGAATAGCGTGTGCGTCACTGCACGGCAATGCGTTTGGGTTGGGCCGATTCACGCCGCGCGATGCTGATTTGAAGCACACCGTCGCGGTAGCTGGCATTCACCTGGGCCGGGTCCACGTCGTCCGGCAACGAGATCGCTCGTCCGAAGCGGCCTGCGCCACGCTCGCGGCTGAAAACATGGACCTTGGAGTCATTGGCCGGGATACTGGAGGCGCGTTCGCCAGCGATGTGAAGCACGCCACGGTCCAGGCTAACGTCGATCCTGGACGCGTCCAGGCCCGGCGCGAAGGCATAGACCTCCACGCTGTGCGGTGTGCGCCCAACGTTGATGGCAGGCAATGTGCCAGGTGTGACCGAGCGGATGCTGCTCGGCAGGCCGGAGACACCAAGCGGGTCGTCCAGTTCACGGCGAAGGCGCTCGAATTGTCCGAACAGGCTGCTTGGTTGGTTCAGCAAGGATGCATACATAGTTTGTCCTCCGATGGGTTGAAGTCACCGGCAGGAGACCAGTTCCAGCCGGCTCGGTTCGACAAATAGGGGCTATGAAAATGGTTTCAAGAGGTCGAGTTCATGGCGTCCGCAGTGGTGGCCACGAGGCCAGGCGGGGATGGCCTGGATGTTGCTGCGCAGTTGGGTTGCATCACCGCCGGGGTACCCGATTTTCGGGTTGCCCGGCGGTTGCATCACATACCCTAGCCGGGTTCGTCGAAAAAACGTCGCACTTCGCTAATCACATCATCATGGGTATGTCGGCCTGCCGTGCCGCTTGCCAGGGGGATGGACGCTCCCGCGCGGGCAAATAACGGCAAGGTGTACAGCGGTGCGGCGACGCTATGCAAACGCCCGGCCTCGAAACGTTCGCCGGTATGAAAGTCAAACCAGGCGCCTGGCCCGTGGGGCAGGTAAACCTCGCGCGACGTGGCCCCCTGGTGCACCACCGGTGCCACCAGCAGCGCATCGCCCAGCATGAAATCGTCGCTGTCGGCAAAACACGCTGCATCGTCGGGAAAGTCGTACCAGGTCGGGCGGATGATGGGCTGGTGCAAGCTATGGGCGCGCTCGAAGAGCGACCACAGGTAAGGCAGCAATGCATAACGCAGCCGGATGGCGGTGGCGACATCGGCGGTCACTTCGGGGTGCAGCCACGGCACGTTGTTGGTGCCATCGGCCTTCCATGAGTTCATCACCATGCGCGGGTTCAGGCAGCAGGCCTGGACCCAGCGCAGAAACAGTTCCGGGTCGGGCGAAGGACCTGCAAAGCCCCCCACGTCGTGCCCCACATTGAACATGCCCGAGAGCGACATCTGCAGCCCGGTACGGATGTTCCAGCGCAGGGTTTCCCAACTGGTCGTGTTGTCGCCGCTCCAGGTCTGGGCGTAGCGCTGCAAACCCGGCGGACCGCCGCGCGTCACTGTAAACACCTCTTTGCCCGGTGCGTGCGCCGCCTGTGCTTCGAATGTGGCGCGCGTCATCAACAAGCCGTGCAAGGCGCGGGCGCGGTGCATCGGCATCGGCTGGCCAAAACCGTTGCAGGTGGCACCATCGTCCATGATGGCGTATTCGTTGTTGTCGTTCCAGCCGGCGTCAATGCCGTAGTCCAGCACCTGGGCCTGCAGGTTTTTCTGCCACCAGGCCACCGCCGCAGGGTGGGTGAAGTCCAGGTGCGACCCCATACCATCCCAGAACTGCTCCAGCACCGGTTGTTTGCCGCCAGCATGGTGCACGAAAGCGCCGTCAGCCAATACGTCGTGGTAGGCCGGATGGTCGTCCAGCAGGCAGGGTTTGATGTTGGCCACCAAATGCATGCCGGCCGCCTGGAATTGCGCATTGAGCGATTTCGGGTCCGGGAACTTGCTGCTGTTCCAGGTAAACACGTAGCGGCGTTTGCCGCGCGACGAATAACCCGAGCCGTAGTGGAACGCAGAACACGCAATGCCTTCCGACCCGATGCGCGCGATGAAGGCCTCAAGCTGCTGTTGCGCGTCGGGCGCGTCGGCCAGTCCCATGGCGGTCTGGGCAAAACCCAGCGACCAGCGCGGTGGCAAATGTGTGCCACCAATCAGGCGCACGAACTGTGCGATAACTTCGCCCGGCGTGGCACCGACCATGAAGTAGTAGTCCAGGTCGCC
>JANOCN010000798.1:0-3255 GCA_031412185.1 Betaproteobacteria bacterium
TCCTGCATCGGCAATGCGTATCCGCTGAGGTGCAGCAGCGCATACAGCAGCATCGAACTGTGGCCGTTGGACAAGACCAAACGGTCTCGATCCAACCAGTGCGGGTTGGCTGGGTTGTGCTTGAGGTGCCCTGCCGACGCCCCAGGTGCACCGCCCGGACCCCAAAGTGCCACTGCCATGTCGGCCATGCCCATGGGTGCCCCAGGGTGGCCCGAGTTGGCTTGTTGCACGGCGTCCATCGCCAGGGCGCGTATGGCATTGGCCATGGTTTGGGGAGTGGTCATGGGATAAGTCGGCTCCGGAAATAGTCGGCAAAACAGGGGCGGGTTGCCGATTTTATCGTTGGACGGCGGCGCAAACCCCGCGGGCGTGAACTAGTACCTTCGCCGTGCTTCGCAGCCTGCACTACCGTGAACTTGACTAGAGGGCATGTCTATTTCGCCACGGTTATACACTGTGCGAAGGTCCGCCGTAGAGCGCCTGTTGCGGCTGGCGCGTCGAGACGTTACCCCATACTCCAACAACGCAATTGACCATGAATCCATCCATCTACGCAACGCGCCGCGCCACACTCGCCAGGCAACTTGGCGACAGGGGCATCGCTATTGTGCCGACCGCCCCAGAGCAGGCACGCAACCGCGACACCGATTTTCTGTATCGCCACGACAGTTATTTCCATTATCTGAGCGGATTTGCCGAACCCCGTGCGTGGCTCGTGATCGCCGGCAACGGGCGAACCACCGTGTTCTGCCAGCCGAAAGATCTGGAGCGCGAAATCTGGGACGGTTTGCGGCTCGGACCCGCCGATGCGCCGACCGCATTGGGTGTTGACGCCGCGTTTTCGGTTGCCGAACTCGATGCACAGTTGCCCAAACTGCTCGACGGGTGCGATGTGGTGTGGTTCCCGTTCGGGATTCACAAGGGCCTGGAGTCGCGTGTTGACGGCTGGCTGGGCAGCCTGCGCTCGCGGGTGCGTTATGGTGCCTTGTGCCCGGAACAACAACGCGACCTGTGCAGCCTGCTCGATGAAATGCGCCTGGTCAAGGACCGCCACGAGCAGGACACGATGCGCCGGGCCGCGCAGATCAGCGCTGGTGCGCATATCCGGGCCATGCAATTGTCGGCCCGCATGCTGCGTGACAAGCAGGAGGTCCGTGAGTACCACCTCGACGCCGAACTGCTGCACGAATTCCGCCGCCATGGCTCCCAGTACCCGGCATACGGCTCCATTGTGGCTGCGGGTGCCAATGCCTGCGTGCTGCATTACCGGGCCGATACCGCGCCGGTGCGTGACGGGGAACTGGTGCTGATCGATGCGGGTTGCGAGCTCGACGGATACGCCAGCGACATCACCCGCACGTTTCCGGCCAACGGCAAATTCAGCGGGCCGCAACGCGCGCTGTACGAACTGGTGCTTGCGAGTCAGGAGGCCGCCGCCACCGTTACCAAGCCAGGGGCACGATTTACCGATCCGCACGAAGCCAGCGTGAAGGTGCTGGCGCAAGGCATGCTCGACACCGGCCTGCTGGACCGCAACAAGGTCGGCTCGCTGGAAGACGTGATCGAGAAACGCGCCTATTTCCAGTTCTATATGCACCGCACCGGCCACTGGCTGGGTATGGATGTGCACGACTGCGGTGGCTACCTCGAGCCGTCGGAGCTCGGCCAGACCAGCCAGCGCCAGGACGCCTTGACCGGGGAGACGATCATCAACCGTCCCGCGCGGGTTTTGCGACCGGGTATGGTGCTGACGATCGAGCCCGGCATCTACGTGCGTCCAGCGGCAGGTGTGCCCGAGCAGTTTCACAACATCGGCATCCGTATCGAAGACGACGCCATCGTCACGGCCTCAGGGTGCGAGTTGATCAGCCGGGGCGTGCCCGTCAAGCCGGACGAGATCGAGGCGCTGATGCGCGCCTGAACCCTGCTCCCTGCTCCCTGCTCCCAGCTTCGCAATATGCCGACCGTTCCCGCTCAGCAGTACGCCCGTGACGGCTATCTTGTGCTGCCGGACTTCAAGCCAGTCGCAGAAGTCACTGCGCTACGCGCCCGCGCGATGCAAATTGTGGATGCGTTTGACCCGTCCGACGCTGTATCCATCTTCAGCACCAGCGAGCAGGACCGGCGCGTGGACGACTATTTTCTGGGCTCGGCCGACAAGGTGCGCTGTTTTTTTGAAGAAGAGGCCTTCGATGAACTGGGTCAACTGAAGCAGGCCAAGTCGCTCTCGATCAACAAGATCGGCCATGCCCTGCACGACCTGGACCCGGTGTTCGACCGGTTTTCCCGTGGCCCGGAGCTGGTCGACCTGGCGCGACAAGTCGGGCTGGCACAAGCCCTGATCTGGCAGTCGATGTACATATTCAAGCAGCCCGGCATCGGCGGTGAGGTGCGCTGGCATCAGGATGCCAGTTTCTTTGACACCGAACCGCTCAGCGTAACGACATTCTGGTTTGCGCTGGAAGACGCGACACAGGCTAACGGCTGCCTGTGGGTAGAGCCGGGAGGTCATCGCGGCCCGCTGCGTGAAAAGTTCGTCCGGACCGGCGACAGTGCTGAGATCGAGAAGCTGGATAACACGCCTTGGCCAGTCACCGCCCGCGCCATCCCCCTGGAGGTGGCGGCGGGCACCCTGGTCGTTTTCCACGGCCTGCTGCCGCACTACAGCGGTGCCAACCGATCGCCGGTGTCGCGCCATGCCTACACCTTGCACGCGACAGATGCCCACAGCGTGTATTCGCCCGCAAACTGGTTGCAGCGCAGCGGCAGTCTGCCGCTGCGTGGGTTTGTCTAATATCCAGATACAGAGGTATCGAGACAAAATGAAAGTGATGGAATCGTGCTCAGGCCGAGGCGCAAACCGCAGACATAGCCGTAGCTATGGCGAGGATTTGCAACGACGGCACAGGTGCGAAGAGGCGCTTTCATGTTTCGATATCTCTGCGTCTGGGTACTAGCACCCGGACGCGAAGTAGCCAGGTAGCACGGCGGTTTCAGGTGTTCAGATTTCGCCCCCCGCTGCTGACGCTGTTGTGCGCCGCCGCGCTTGCGCGGAGGTGTTCCGAATGAGCCGCCGGGCCGCTCCCAAGGCGATAGCACCGCAGTGCGAAGCATGGAGGTGTTCCGAATGAGCCGCCGGGCCGCTCCCAAGGCGATAGCACCGCAGTGCGAAGCATGGAGGTGTTCCGAATGAGCCGCCGGGCCACTGCTGCATTGGGCGACGTGCCAACGCCTGCCCCGGGCGCGGGTTGGCGG
>JANOCN010000799.1:0-2691 GCA_031412185.1 Betaproteobacteria bacterium
CTTGTAGATCGCCTCCAGCCAGGTCAGGTCCATCAGAAGCGGCGTCAGCACGGCGACCGCGACCGCAATCGCAAAAACGGCGGGTGTATAAACCGCCGCGAATTTGTCCACGAACCGCTGCGTAGGTGCGCGGGTACCCTGCGCCTGCTCCACCGCCTCAATGATGCGGGCCAGCGTGGTGTTGCTGGCAGCTGCGGTAACACGCATTTCCAGTTCGCCAGTCTGGTTGATCGTGCCGGCAAACAGAGGGTCGCCCGGAGCTTTGTCCACCGGGATGCTCTCGCCCGTGATGGGTGCCTGGTTGATCGCGCCGTTGCCTTTGGTGACTATGCCATCCAGCGGTACCCGCTCGCCCGGCTTGATGCGCACCGTGGCTCCGATGGCCACCTGCGCCGATGGCGTTGAAATCCACGCGCCATCGGGTGCCAGCACCAGTGCTTCTTCCGGTGCCAAAGCGAGCAAGCCCTTGATCGCGTTGCGCGCGCGGTCCACCGCTTTGGCTTCGATCAGTTCGGCAATGGCGTACAAGGCCATCACCATCGCTGCTTCGGGCCACTGGCCGATCAGGAACGCCCCGGTAACCGCGACCGACATCAAGGCGTTGATGTTCAGTTTGGCCCGGAACAACGCGGCCAGACCCTTTTTGTAGGTATCTATGCCAGCCAGCCAGATTGCCAGTGCAGCTATCGCCATTCCGAAACCCTTCCAGACCAGGGTGTCTGGCGCGAAGAAGGATATCGCCTCGGCCCCGGTGGCAAACACCAGCGCCAGAACCAGGCGCGAGATACCGCCACCGAATCCTTGCGCGTGCTCCTGGCCCTCGCCATGGTCATGCCCAGTGTGGTTGTGGTCATGCTTGTCATGACCGCCCACCGGGGCCGCACCCGACTGAACCGGCTTGGGGTCAAACCCCGCCTTTCGGATGGCCTCCAGGGCCAGTGCCAGCGCTTCGTCGCTGGCGTCGATCCGCAGTGTGCGTGCACCTAGCTGAAATCCGAGCGAGCGTATATTCGCGATGGGCTCCAGCGCGCGGCGGATGTCCGATTCTTCCGCGCTGCAGTCCATGGTGGCGATGCGGTAAAACTGGCCCTTATGGCCCTTCGCCACGGTTACTATGTCAGCGGACGTGCTGGGCTCGCCACCGGCGGACGGTGCGCAGCAGGAATCAGCTGCGGTACGGGCAGTGCTTTCGATTTTCATGGACCAATTGGAAACCTTGTAGTTACTTTAGGGTCAAGCAATACTTTTCAATGTCTGACCATCCGCCAACTGCCCATGCGACGCAGCGTCCCGACCTGCCGCGCTACCGCCGCATCCTGTGGATCGCATTGGTCTCCAATGCCAGCATGTTTTTCATCGAGATTTCGGCGGGATACCGCTCCGGTTCGGTATCGCTGCTGGCCGACGCCATCGACTTTGCAGGAGACGCCGCGAACTACGGAGTTTCGCTGGCCGTGTTGTCGGCCACAGTCAGCCTGCGCGCGCGCACCGCCCTGCTGAAGGCGGCTTGTATGCTGGGTTTCGGCGCGTTGGTACTGGGCCGTGCCATTTGGGGCTTGTGGCAAGGCGCTGCGCCCGACGCCGCCACCATGGGGGTCGTGGGCCTGCTGGCGCTGGCCGTGAATCTGGTCGTAGCCTGGATGTTGTATGCCTACCGCGAAGGTGATGCCAATATGCGCAGCGTCTGGTTGTGTTCGCGCAACGACGCCATCGGCAACCTGGCGGTGATGGCCGCTGCCCTGGGTGTGCTGGGTACGGGCAGCGCCTGGCCTGATCTGCTGGTAGCTGCGTTAATGGCCGGGCTCGCTTTGAACAGCGGGTGGGCAGTGGCGCGGCAGGCGCTGCGCGAACTGCGACCTGCCTGAGCCGCTTGGCTGCCAAAACTACAGTCAAGGGGCTTTTGCTGCGCGTCGGCTTCGCCACAACCACACATAGACCCCCACCAGCGTCAGGTAGTTCAGCACCATGAACCACGGCGTATTCCAGGCGAGGCCGTCAAAGCCCGCGCGGGTGAACGGGTACAGCACTGGCGACGGGTAGTAGTCAACCGAGTGTGTAAAGACGTCGATCAGGATATGGGACCACCATCCCATGAGCGGAATCAACCAGTTGCGCAGGTAGCGCCAGGCCAGCGCGGTGATCACACCAGCCACTACCGCGCTGTGAAAAATGCAGTGCAGATGGTGTGACCAGAACTCCACGCCAGCGGCCACGATGGGCTCCTGCCCAGGAACTGCGATCGCATAGGCCTGCACATCGGCGAAGCTGCCCGCACCAAAGATTTGCCACGCCAGCAGCGGCAACAAGTGGGGGATATCGGGCAGCACCGCCAGCGCAATTGTCAGCAGACCGGTACGCGCAGTGACCGGCCGACGGCGCTGCAGCAGTGCCACGCCAGCGCCCGCCCAGAGTGCATGTGCAAGTATGTCCATAGTGATACTCCGCCCGACCTTACGCCAAAACCGGAGGCTGTACCGGCACCTGCTGGGGCACGCTATTGCGCCGTCGCCGCATCAGCAGATAGGCAGCCGGGATCACAAACATCGACAGCAGCGGCGCGGTAATCATGCCGCCGACCATCGGCGCGGCGATACGCTGCATCACTTCGGAGCCGGTGCCGGTGCCCCACATGATCGGAAACAGACCGGCCAATATCACCGCGACCGTCATCGCCTTGGGGCGCACGCGAAG
>JANOCN010000800.1:0-4074 GCA_031412185.1 Betaproteobacteria bacterium
GTGAAGTTGGGCATGGGGTTCCCGTCAGGTCGGCCATTGCCGGACCGGGCCGACGATGGCTGCGCCGAACGCCTAGAAGAAGCTCTGCGGAATGATCAGGATGTCACCCGGCTTCATCTCGACGTTTGCGGACATGTCACCGCGTTTGATGAGATCCTTGATGCGAACGGTGTACTGCTTCTCTCCATCTGACGCACGCAGGATGGAGGCCGAATTGCCATCGGCAAAATCTGTCAAGCCGCCCACCGCAATCATCACATCAAGCAGCGTCATCTTTTGCTTGTACGGCAGAGCCTGTGGTTTTGCCGCTTCGCCAACCACGCGAATCTGTTCGCTGTAAGGGCCGACGAAGCCGGTAACGATTACTGTGACGATCGGGTCGCGCACGAACTTGCCGAGTGCCCGCTCGACATCACGTGCGATTTCGGTCGATGTCTTGCCTTGCGCCACCAGCTCGTCGACCAAGGGGGTCACCACTTTGCCGTCCGGGCGCACTGGCACCGTCATCGACAACTCCGGGTTCCGCCACACTGTGATGTTCAGGGAGTCGCCTGGGCCAACGATATAGTTGTAGTCAGCGGTTGCCGCAGCTACCGGTGCGGGAGGGTACTTGGCGGCGTTGAAGGCGCATCCCGTCAACACTACCGCCATCACCAGCAGCGCGGCATAACGCGCAAACCGAATGGCAGACATACTGGAATACTTCATCGCTGTTTCCTATTTGGGCTGTGCGTGACCGCATACTTGCAGCCAAGAATATAGCGCATTTGCCTGGCCGAACCCCAACAAATCGCGGTTTCCGGCCACTCTTGTGCCATAGGCGCAACTAGTACACAAGCTCACGGGCCGGCGGCACGGCGCAATACAGGCCGGATGAATTTCAGCAGAAGTTGCTGCAGGGGGTGTGCGTTGCCGAAGGGGCGCCAGGTGTGTTTGAGTGTCTGCCGGTAGGCATCAAAGTGCATGCCCCAGGGCGCCGGGCGCAAGGACCCCCGGCCAAGCAGGACTTTAAGCACCGACGTGCCCATAACCCCAGCACACAGGTCACATGCCATCACAGTAGACGGGCCGCGCTTCTCGCGGAAATTTACCGCAGAAGGATCGACAAGGTATTCACGCTGCACCATGGCTGGGGAGAGCCCGGCGATGAAGCGCGCATATTGTTCATCGGAATCGTGGCCCTCAACCTTGAAGTACTCCTCGAAACTCATACCGGAGGGGCTGAACAACAGGAATGCCGTTCCCATGCCCAGCGGTGCAGCAGTCAGCGCAGGGACTCCCTTTTCGCGGCATTTTGCGAAAACCATCCGCCGGGCTGGCAATGCGAAGAAATCCAGCCCGTCAACATATACATCCACGTCGCGCAGAAATTCGTCCACGTTGTCGGGCTGCACACCTTTCGGAAAAAGCCGGATATCGAGTTCCGGGTTGATGTCCCGGGCCATACGCGTCAAGGTTTCGATCTTGGAGTGCCCCATAAAAGGCATGAACGCCCCGGCCTGCCGGTTCAGGTTGTGCACATCGAAATCGTCAAAGTCAGAGATGGTGAAGTTGGTCACTCCCAGCCTGGCTAGCGTGAGCAGATGAGCCCCCCCGACGCCGCCCAGGCCGGCGATCGCGACGCGGGACTGCTTGAGTTTCTCCTGCTCTGAAAGAGTTACCCAGCCGATATTGCGCGAGAAGGCACGGTCATAGTCAAAGGTAGTGGAAGATGCCATGGACGATCTCAAGATGGGAGAGCTGGTATTGTGACCGCACCGATTGGTGCGGTCCATCCTTGCGTGCAAGCTGCGACGTCCCGTGCACCGTGCCTCTTGTCTCGCGGTGCACAAAGTGCGGCACAATCCAGCGACCCAGAGCACAGCACGGGTACATCGTATTTTTTCGTTAAAAACCAAAGCATGTTGCGGGAGGCGGTGTCCTGATGCGCGAAACACTCCTGGAGATTGTCCGAAGCGGCATTCTCGCCCCGTCTGCCGACAACCAGCACGTGTTCCGGCTTGAGTTGTCTGGGCACACTATCCGGCTGTGGCCAACACCTGAGTTCTCTGCCACCACCGAGCGCCACCGGCGTGCGCTTGGATTGATCTCACTGGGTGCTGTTCTCGAGAACATGCGGCTACGTGCCGGGCAGTTGGGGTTTAGCGCGCGCGCCCAGTGGCTTGCGGATGGTATTGGCCCTTTAGCGGAGATCAACGTTCAGCCTGCAGCGGACACTGCCAGTGATGAACTGGCGGTGGCAATTCCGGGCCGGCACACCAACCGGCGCATGTACCGTGGCCCTGGGTTGAGCGATGCAGAAGCGGCGCTTCTGGACACAGCGGTCGCCTCTGTCAAAGGCGTGCAACTGGTCTGGCTGCATGGAGCTGCCCGCCGTCGCGCCCTCAACTTGATTTGGCGCGCCGAGAGCGAGCGATTCCTGCGGCCCAAATTGCACGAGGAATTGTTTTCGTCGATCCGGTTTGATCTGTCTTGGCACGAAACTGCTACTTTGGCTCTTCCGCCCGGGGCGCTGGAGATCGAGTTGCCCATGCGGCCCCTGTTCAAGCTTCTCAGACATTGGGCCTTAATGCGCCCTTTGAGTTGGCTCGGCGTGCACCACCTGGTGGGTCTGCGGGCAGGATGGTTGCCGTGTTGGCAGGCACCCGTTTTGGGGCTTCTTGCAACCTCGTTGGCGGGAGATGCCGGCGCTATTGCAGTCGGCACGGCCTTTGAGCGGCTCTGGCTGCGTTCCACGCTGATGGAGTTTGCCTTTCAACCCTTGGCAGCGTCTGCGGTCCTGCCTTTGCAATCGCCACGCGACGCTGGTGCTTCGGACCAACTGCGCGCTGACTTGACCGCCGGTTGGCAGGCGATTGCCCCTGGCCTGTTGCCGTTGATGGTTTTCCGGATGGGCCATGCGGACCAACCCGCAGTCAGGACTGGTCGCTTGCCGATCCAGGACTACCTGGTTTCCGGCCCCACTGACCCTGAACGCTCCACCTGAGCGCGGTTCCGCCTAAACAACAGAAAAGGGCCTGAGCAGCTTGGCTGCTCAGGCCCTAATTTCTTGGCCTCTCCGCACCGGAGGGGCACTAGCTATGCCTTATTTGGCTTTGCGCTTGCGCATCGAAGCACCCAAACCGAGCAGTGCCAGAGCAAACAGCGACATGGAACCTGGCTCAGGTACACGGTTTGCAGTGAAGTTGACATCGTCAAAAAGGTCGTAAGGCGTAACAGTGGCGCCAGGCCCGGTGTTTCGTCCGGTCGCAATGATCGAACCATTGCCGCAAACGTCCACCAAGCTAAATGCGAACGTAGCCGTGTTGAAGCAATTCACTTTGTTCCACTGAAACCCCGTGTTGTTGATAACGAAGTTCAAGCCCATACCAAACTGCCCCAGCGGCGTATTGAGTGGGAAGACCCCGCCCAGCGATGTGTTATCCACCGCATTGGTAGCGCTCCAGAAGCCACCAGCGGTACTGAGCGTAGCCCAGAGCGCGCCACCTGTTGCAGTTGCCTCACAAGCAGCCGCCGTATTGACGCTGCAGTTGCTTCTGGCGAAATTCTGGGCAGGATCGTCGTACAAGGCACCGACGATACCGGCACCAAGACCAGACAAGGGGTCAGCACCAAAAAGGTAGGTGAACCGTGAAGGGATGGGGCCGACACCCACGAAAGTCTGTATCTTGGCCAGCACGATGGTCTGAAAAATGCCCGTCAACTCGTTGTAGGCGGTACCATTTCCGATAGCTGTTTGAGGACCACCCGCTGTGATATTGTCGATAGACAAGATACCACGCAGGGAGTCGCCCACATCGAGGGTGCCATTGTTATTCCGGTCAATCAGGATTTCCGCACTGTTGTCCGAGAACAACACCGGTCCAGGTCCAATTGCCGAGCTCACTGACAGAGCCGCCATTGCGCCGGTGGCGCCGCAGGCTAGAAGGGCCGCTAAGGCCACACCGCGCATTGAAAATTTCATCATTTACCCCTTTAAGTGGATGGTTCAACAGTCTGGCCCCACTGTGGGATTGACCGTATCTTCATTAAGCAAGCACTGTGCCAGATCAGAGACTGTCAATAGAATCAAAG
>JANOCN010000801.1:0-5565 GCA_031412185.1 Betaproteobacteria bacterium
CTTCGCGCACGATTCGCAGCAAGGCATCCACCAGGCCGCCGTGGCCAAAAAGTTCCGGGCTGCCAAGCTGCGCCGCGATCCGTGTGGCGCTGTCTGGCAGCGGCACAAAACGCGACCGCGGCCTTTGGTGCAGGCTCTTGAGCAGCGCCAGTATTTTGTCGCGGAGCATGCCCGGCACCAGCCATTCGCAACGTTCCTCGTTGATCTGGTTCAGCACAAACAACGGCACTGTCACGGTCAAGCCATCGCGCGCATCGCCGGGCTCATGCAGATAGACCGCATTGCAATCGACGCCGCCCAGGCGCACCATACGCGGGAAGGCATTGGTGGTGATGCCCGCCGCCTCGTGGCGCATCAGCTCCTCGCGTGTGAGCAACAATAACTGCGGCTGCTTCTTGACCTCTTCACGGTACCAGCGCTCGCAGCCATGACCACTACAGATGTCGGCGGGCAACTGCTGGTCGTAAAACGCATAGATCAGCTCGTCGTCCACCAGCACATCCTGCCGACGTGACTTGTGCTCCAGGTCCTGCACCTGGGCGATCAGTTTACGGTTGGCAGCCAGGAAGGGCAGCGATGTTTCCCACTCGCCGCCCACCAGCGCCTCACGGATGAAAATGTCGCGCGCCGCGTGCATGTCCACACGTGAGAAATTGACCCGCCTGCCGCTGTACACGACGATCCCGTACAGGGTAGCCCGCTCCAGTGCGGTGACTTCGGCCGCCTTCTTCTCCCATTGGGGATCGAGCAACTGCCTCTTGAGCAGATGGCCGCCCACCTGCTCTATCCACACCGGATCGATATTGGCAATACCCCGGCCAAACAGGCGCGTGGTTTCGACCAGTTCGGCGGCCAGAATCCAGCGCCCGGGCTTCTTGCCCAGATGTGCTCCCGGGTGGCGGTAGAACTTGATGCCACGCGCTCCCAGGTACACCTCTTCGTCTTCCAGCTTGCAACCCACGTTGCCAAGCAGACCCGACAACATCGACAGATGCAGCTGCTCGTACGTGGCTGGTGCGGTATTGATGCGCCACTTGTGCTCGGCCACCACCGTCAACAACTGCGAATGGATGTCCTTCCACTCGCGCACCCGGCGCACACTGACGAAGTTCTGCCGCAGCAATTGCTCGTACTGCCGGTTCGACAAGCGGTGTTCGGCCCTGGCCCCTGCGCCGGGCCGCCCCAAGCCTCGAACCGCCCCCGAGGGGCTGAGCCCCGCAGCTCTCGGCCTGCCTGCGCTGGCCGGGACGGGGCGAAGAGCCGCCGCCTCTGGCGGTGGCACGTCCAGCGACGGCGCGAAGCGCGGAGCGTGGGGGCCATGTTCACCGCGTGTGTGGCTTAACCAGTTCCAGAGTTTGAGATAACCGGTGAACTCGCTCTTGTCGTCGTCGAACTGGCGGTGCGCCGTATCTGCCGCGGCCTGTGCGTCCATGGGCCGGTCGCGTACGTCCTGCACGCTCAGCGCACTGGCGATCACGAGCACTTCGTCCAGCGCCTGGCGCTCGCGTGCTTCCAGAATCATCCGGCCCACACGCGGGTCCAGCGGCAACCGGGCGAGCTCTTTGCCGATGGCAGTGAGTTCGTTGTTGTCGTCCACCGCGCCGAGTTCGGCTAGCAACTGGTAGCCGTCGGTGATGGCGCGCGGCTGCGGGCTCTCGATAAACGGGAAGTCCTCCACCACACCCAGGTGGAGCGACTTCATGCGCAGAATCACCCCCGCCAGTGAACTGCGCAGTATCTCGGGGTCGGTAAAACGCGGGCGCTGGTCGAAGTCCTGCTGCTCGTACAGCCGGATGCAGATGCCGTTGGCAACTCGCCCGCAACGCCCGGCACGCTGGTTCGCGGACGACTGGCTGATCGGTTCGACCAGCAATTGCTCAACCTTGCTCCTGAAACTGTAGCGTTTCATGCGCGCTGTGCCCACGTCTACCACGAACCGGATGCCGGGAACGGTGAGCGAGGTCTCGGCGACGTTGGTGGCCAGCACGATGCGTCGGCCACTGTGGCTGTCGAAAATGCGGTCCTGCTCGGCCTGGCTCAGCCGGGCAAAGAGCGGCAACACCTCGGCATGGCGAAACAGGGGCTGGTGGCTGAGATGCTTGCGTAAATGGTCCGCCGCCTCGCGAATCTCACGCTCACCGGGCAGAAACACCAGAATATCGCCGTCGTTGGGCGTGCCCGCCGCCGTGCCCATCGGCCCGGTGCCGCGCCAGATTTCATCGACCGCGTCGGCAATCGCATGGTTCAGGTCATAGTCGCGCGATTCCTCAAACGGCCGGTAACGTTGCTCCACCGGGAACATGCGCCCCGAGACCATGATGATCGGTGCAGGACCTCGGGTGGATGCGAAATGGTCCGCGAAGCGCTGCGCGTCGATGGTGGCCGATGTCACGATAATTTTCAGGTCGGGCCGGCGCGGCAGTATCTGGCGCAGATAACCAAGCAGGAAGTCGATGTTCAGGCTGCGTTCGTGTGCCTCGTCGATGATGATGGTGTCGTAGGCCAGGAGCAGCGGGTCGGTCTGGGTCTCGGCGAGCAAGATGCCGTCGGTCATGAGTTTCACCGACGCGTCGCGCGAGAGCCGGTCCTGAAAGCGCACCTTGAAACCTACCACTTCGCCCAGCGGGGTTTTGAGTTCCTCAGCAATCCGCTTCGCCACCGAGCTGGCTGCAATGCGGCGCGGCTGTGTATGGCCGATCAGCTTGCCCTGACCCGGCGGGTACGCTGGTTTGCCGCATCCATCTTGCGCCAGCGCGCGTTTGCCACGGCCCATCGCCAGCGCAATCTTGGGCAATTGCGTGGTTTTGCCCGAACCGGTCTCGCCGCAGACGATGATGACCTGGTGCGCTTGCAATGCGTCCATGATCTCCTGGCGTTTGCCCGATACCGGCAGTGACTCGGGAAATTCAATATGCAAAGGGCTGTGGGGCAGTAGGGCGGACACGGCCGGATTATCCCGTGCAGCCCACGGACAGCCCGGCACGCATCGCCCATAATCGCATTTTTGTCGCACACCGCCAGCCTCTGACGTCCATGTCCACTGTTTTCAACTTCACCTTTGTGCCCTGGTTCCGCTCGGTGGCACCGTATATCCACAAGTTCCGCAACCAGACCTTTGTGGTGGGGGTGTGTGGCGAAGCCATTGCCGCCGGCAAGCTGCAGCACCTGGCGCAAGACCTGGCCATGGTGCAAAGCATGGGTGTCAAGATTGTGCTGGTGCACGGGTTCCGGCCGCAGGTGAATGAGCAGCTGAAGGCCAAGGGGCACGCGGCCCGTTATTCACATGGCTTACGGATCACCGACGAGGTGGCGTTGGACTGCGCCCAGGAAGCGGCCGGACAACTGCGCTACGAGATTGAAGCCGCCTTTAGCCAGGGCCTGCCCAATACCCCCATGGCGGGCTCCACAGTACGGGTTTTGTCGGGTAACTTCATTACTGCGCGCCCGGTTGGAATTGTGGACGGCGTGGACTTTCAGCACTCCGGGCTGGTACGCAAGGTAGATGTCGCCGGCATCACGCATACGCTGGACTTTGGTGCCATGGTGCTGATTTCGCCGTTCGGCTTCTCACCCACAGGCGAAGCCTTCAACCTCACCATGGAAGAAGTTGCAACCAGCGTTGCCATCGCCCTGCAAGCCGACAAATTGCTCTTTGTAACCGAGGTGCCGGGTATCCTCACACAGCCCGGCCAGCCGGAGGGCGAAGACAACCCGATCGACACCGAACTGCCGCTCGCCGTGGCCGAAAAACTGCTGGCCGAACTGCCACCCGCCACACTCCCCACCGACACCGCGTTTTACCTCCAGCACTGCGTCAAAGCCTGCAAACACGGGGTCGAGAGAAGCCACATAATTCCGTTTGCGATGGACGGTTCGCTACTGCTCGAAATCTACGTGCACGACGGCGTGGGTACCATGGTGATCGACGAAAAACTGGAGAGCCTGCGCGAAGCGACCTCGGACGATGTCGGCGGCATATTGCAGCTGATCGAGCCGTTTGAGAAAGACGGCACGCTGGTCAAACGCAGCCGCACTGAAATAGAACGTGACGTGGGCAACTACACCATCCTGGAGCACGACGGCGTTATTTTTGCCTGTGCCGCGCTCTACCCCTACCCGGAATCCAGAACTGCCGAGATGGCTGCTCTCACGGTATCGCCCGAGTCACAAGGCCAGGGCGATGGCGAACGGGTACTGAAACGGGTCGAGCAGCGGGCGAAGGCGATAGGGCTGGACAGCATTTTTGTGCTGACCACCCGCACCATGCACTGGTTTTTGAAGCGCGGGTTTGTACAAGCCGACCCCGACAAACTGCCCGAGGCGCGCCGACGCATGTACAACTGGGACCGCAAGAGCCAGGTTCTGGTAAAAAAGCTTACGTAAGCACGGCAGATGAGCACGTTTCTTGCACAATTCGCAAGGCCTGGCTCGGCAAGCCACGGCCCGTATCGACAACACCGGGAGTAAAAACAGCATGAGCTCACTCAATTTCATAGGCGGCGAAAAAGGCGGTGTCGGCAAATCGGTGGCCGCGCGTGTTCTAGCCCAGTACTTCATCGACAAAGGCCAGCCTTTTGTGGGTTTTGACACCGATCGCTCGCACACCTCGTTCACGCGTTTCTACGCGTCCTACGCCTCACCAGTGATCGTGGACACCTTCGAGGGCCTGGACCGTATCGCAGCCGTGTTTGAAGAGCCACTGGTGGAAGGCAAACAACAAAGCGTCATCGTGGACCTGGCGGCCCAGACTGCCGCACCGCTGGCGCGCTGGGTACGCGAGTCCGACCTGTTGTCGCTGATGGGTGCGATGGGCGTCACGGTCAACTTCTGGCACATGGCCGATGCAGGCAAGGACTCCGTCGATCTGCTCGACCGGCTGGTCAATACCTATGGCCCAGGACCAAACTACATCGTGGTCAGGAATCAGGGTCGCGGCACGGATTTTGGCCTGCTGGAAGAGTCTGATGCGCTGAAGAAAACACTGGCTCTGGGTGGCCGTGTCATCACGTTGACGCCACTGGCTGAGGCTAGCATGCGCAAGATCGATCGCCAGAACGCCAGCTTTTGGGCAGCCATTCATAACCGCGACGGCGAGCACGCCTTGGGCCTGCTGGAGCGTCAGCGCGTAAAAATGTGGCTGAAGGCCAACTACGAAACGCTCGACCAGTTGCCGCTGTAGCCGCTGCGTTGCCGGTGACTGCTACCGGGTGAAAAGCCAGACTGCCACCAGAGCCGCCGCTCCCAACGCCCATTTGGTCGCCGCGCCGACGCCGGAAGACGCCGCTCTGCCAGTCGCGGCCGAACCCACCGGTGCCAGTGCCGACGGTATGGTTACCGGGTCAAGTTGTGAGGGAATCGTGTCGTTGTTCATGGCAATTCTGGTGGTAACACTTCGGCGTTGGCGACACTGGCTTCTTTTTCTGTCTGGACCGATTCTAGTACCCTCGAATTTCTGGCCCGTCCGTCGCCCAGCCAGTTGAGTACACCCTGAGCCGCAACGCGACCGCTCGCCATGCTGGCTGTCATGAGATAGCCACCAGTAGGAGCCTCCCAATCGAGCATCTC
>JANOCN010000802.1:0-3301 GCA_031412185.1 Betaproteobacteria bacterium
GACGACATGTTCCGGGCGGGGCAAGCTGCCCACATGGGTAGTCAGAATTCTCTGCTGCACGATTTTTCCTTAGTCTTAGTACTTGCTCAACGTTGCGACCGGTCTACAAAACGCTTGCGTCCGACGAACCCGTTCGCGTCCACCGCCTGGTCCATCTCGCCCGCCGCAGCTATCACCTCGGGTGCCCAGTGGATGGTCTTGCGACCATCGCCGGGTGTCATGACCAGCAGTACCGCTTCGGTATCGCCCAGGTTTCGGTAGCCGCGCCAGCAATCGGCCGGCATCGCAAAACTGTCCCACCCCTGCGATGATCCACCCGCAACCTGCCGCACGGTCGATAGCGACGGTACCGAAGTTTCGCCGGTTTGCACCGCGATCTCGACCGAGCCCCGGTACACCACCAGCACTTGTTTCTCGGCCAGTGCATGGCGCGACACGCTGCCGCCCGCGGGTAACTTCAGCCATTCGATCGAGAAGCCATGCGAGCTGCTGACCTGCGCCGCATGGTTGCGGTCCTGCGTCATGCCCAGGCCGATCACCGGTGCCATCTGCGCACCACAACCGGGCAACTGCGAATCCAGCAATGCGTCACCCGACCATTGCAGGCCCGCGAACCGCACAATGCGTTGCGCCATCTCTGCGGGTGTCCACTGGCGCAACTGCGAAATTTCAGCCGGAGTCATAGGTTGCAGCAGGCGGTCGGTTGGCTGCAGGCTTTGCCCCAGCTGCTCATCGATGATGCGGTAGTCGTCGGTCAGGTGCACACCTTGCGCCCGTGCGGCCTCCAGCGTGGCTGGCCCCCACAAGATACCGCCCGTGTCGTCGCGGCCCAGTGCCGTGAACATGAACGCGTCATCTGGGCCAACGTTGCGGAACCCGCGGTAGATCCAGGTCGGCACCGTGCAAACATCACCTTCGCCAAACTCTGCGGTAGACGGCTCGGGGTTGAACCCCCAGTGAAACTGCCAGGTGCCCTTGGTGCAGATGAACACTTCGGCCGTAAAGTGCATGTGCGGCGGGTTGGTCACGCCGTGCGGCATCGACACACCGCCCACCTGGAAGCCGTGTTTCTCGCGCAGGCTTACCGGCTGGTTGGGGTTTTGCGACACGCCCGGGCCGATCAGCGCATAGTTCTTCTTCGGCCCGCAGCCAGGGATGCGGTAGTCAATGAAAGCGTCGGTGGTGTAGCGCAAGCCGGCGAAGGGGATCAAGCGTTGTCGGATGTGTTCTTCGGTCAACATAGGTGCTCCAAAAAAACTGAAAAGAGGTATCAAGCAAGGTTATCTGTCGGGCAAGCTGCTGACGCTCAACGAATGCGCAGCCCGGTACTGGGGTCGAACCAGTACAAGCGAGATGGGTCGAAACGCACACCGACGCGGTCGCCGAACTTGAGCCGCAGGTTCTTGTGACCCTTGACCGCCACGCCGGTGTGGCCGAACTTGATGGTGACCATGGTCGAGTCGCCCAGCAGTTCGAACGCGAACAGTTCGGCCGAGAAGTTCGCGTCCTGCTCGGTCGTCAGTTGCATGTCTTCAGCGCGAATGCCCATGGTCAGCGCGCCCCGCCTGGGCGCGGCCACCTGAATACGGACTCCGTTCTGAGCGGTCGCCCAGCCAGCCTCTGCGTTGACCTCGATCAGGTTCATCGACGGGCTGCCGATGAATCCGGCCACGTACAGGTTCACCGGGTCGTTGTAGATGTCTTCGGGCGGCGCCAGTTGGATGATCAGTCCGTCCCTCATGATCGCCACCCGGTTGGCCAGCGTCATCGCCTCGACCTGGTCATGGGTCACATAGATGGTAGTGACCTGCAGCTCATAGGCCAGGTGCTTGATCTCCGCGCGCATCGCCACGCGCAGCTTGGCGTCCAGGTTGCTCAGTGGTTCGTCCATCAGGAACACCTTGGGCGTGCGCACGATGCTGCGCGCCAGTGCCACCCGCTGGCGCTGGCCACCGGAGAGTTCGCGCGGGCGCCGCTGCAGGTACGGGCCCAGTTCGACCCGCTCGGCCGCGCGGTGGACCGCAGCCTTCCTTGCGGCGTCGTTCACGCCGCGCAGCGTGAGGGGGTAGGCGATGTTCTCAGCCACCGTCATGTGCGGGTACAGGCCGTAGTTCTGGAACACCATGGCGACGTCGCGCTGCTGCGTGGGCACCTCATTGATGCGTTTGCCGTCGAAGGCGATTTCGCCGTGGGTGGCCTGCTCCAGGCCGGCCACCATACGCATCGTGGTGGTCTTGCCGCAGCCGGAGGGGCCGAGCAGGACCAAGAACTCCTGATCGGCGATATCGAGATTGAGGTCGCGCACCACATGGGTGGTACCGAAACTCTTGTGCAGGCCGCGAAGTGATATCTGGGTCATGGGAAATCTGGGTCTAACGCACCGAGCCTGCGGTCAGGCTCTGGATGAACTGCTTGTGCACCAGCAGCGAGATGATGAACATGGGCGCTGTGATCAGTATGCCCCCGGCCGCCATCAGCTCCCACAAGTCACCGCGCTCAGTCCTGAACCCGATAAGGCCGATCGGTAACGTGAGTGCATCTTGCTTGCTGATGATCAGCGCGAACAGGAACTCGTTCCAGGTCAGCGTGAAGCTGAACACGGCTGCCGTGATGATGCCCGGCAGCGCGGTGGGCACCACAATCTCCCAGATCACGCGCGCCCGGTGCGCGCCATCGACCATGGCCGACTCTTCTATCTCCAGTGGCACCGCGTCGATGAAGCCCTTCATCATCCACACCGCGTAGGGCAGCACAATCGACATGTTGACCAGCACCAGCGCGCTGCGCGTGTCGAGCAGGCCCAGTTGCTTGAACATCAGGAAGTACGGCAGCACGATCACCGCCGCAGGAATGAATTGCGAGGCGATGACCACCAGGAATATCGTCTTCTTGAAGCGGAAGTCGAAGCGGGAGAACGCGTAGGCGGCCATCGTTGCCATCGGAATCGCGAGCAATACCGTGCCACCGGCCACGGCGAAGCTGTTGATGATCTTGGAGCCCAGGTTCCAGGGATGCTGGAACACGGTCTGCAGGTTCTCCAGTGTCGGGGTGAAATTGAAGGCCGCATCCAGCGTGTACACATCGCGCGGCAGCTTGAACGCTGTGAGCGCGATCCATGTGATCGGCAGCACAATCACCGTGATGCCGATGAACACCAGCAACTGGCCCAACCAATGGCGCGCCTTCTCATGGGCTGGCATAAGATAACCGGGAACCAGCGCGGGCCCGGTCGAAGCATGGTCTTGCCACCTGTTCAAGGGCTACCTCAACTTTGCAAACAGCAGCCGCAGGTAGAAACCCG